>DBFNNF010000336.1:0-2722 GCA_048407585.1 Lactobacillus johnsonii
TTTAAAGGTAAGCCTAATAAGTTGTTTAACAACTATAGTTCTCTTTTTCCTTTTATCTACTTTGACAGATTGTAATCCAATCTTTGGGGGAGTTCTGTATAGTGGGGATTTACCAAATCAATATTTATCCTTCTTTCAATATTATCGTCATTTAATGCTCGGTAATTGGAGTAGCGCAGGATTTAGTTTTCTCAATGGTTTGGGTGGAGATATGGCCGGGAATATTGGCTATTATCTTCTCAGTCCACTCAATTTTATTGTGTTCCTTTTCCCAGCAAGTAAAATGAATATTGCTGTGTATATTATTATCCTGATCAAATTAGGTTTAATGAGTGGAACCTTTACTTGGCTGACTCTGAAATGGTTTAAGTTTAAGTATCAAGCATATCCTGTCTTTTTAGGAATTGCTTATGGCTTGAGCGGATATTCGATTGCCTATGCTGGAAATGTAATGTGGTTTGATGGTTTAGTCTTACTTCCGTTAATTTCCTATGCATTGATCGGAGGAATCAGGAAGAATGTTTGGCTGGCTTATAGTGTTTTACTAGCCTGTGCCATCATTTTTAATTACTATATTGGCTACATGATTTGTATCTTTTTAGTAATATTGTTTTTGGCATATACAGTTAACAATTTTGAAAATCGCAAAACTTTTCTTCATCAATTTACCGGTTTTGCAATTAGTTCAATCATTAGTGGGTTAATCAGCGCAGTAGTTATTCTGCCAACTTTCTTTAATCTTTCTAGCAATAAATTATCTCAGGCAGACTTTAATTCTAATTTTGAAATTAAGACTTTAATTAGTGGCGGAAAAGCTGTTTCAAGATTATTTATTGGCGATACTTACAATGATTGGGCACCAATTTTTGTTGGTACGTTAGTTTTAATTGTATTTATTCTTTACTTTATTGATGGACGTAACTCTATTAAAGAAAGAATTACTAATCTAGTTATTGGACTATTTTTTGTGTTGAGTATTACTGTGCCAAAAATCTATCTCTTTTGGCATGGTGGTCAACAAACTATTGCTTATCCATATCGTTTTGGATTTATTATTGTATTCTGGTTTTTACTTTTGGCAGCAAAAGAACTCTCTAACTTAAGTGAGTATCGAAAAGAAAGTAAAAACGAAAGACTTATTGCTGCTGGAATTTACTTACTTGTTAGTTTAGCAGCTGTCTATATTCGTCGCAGAATTGGGCCATGGAATGGTTATGCTTGGCTTGCAGTTGGCCTAGTACTTGTATTTGGAATTTTAGTTTATTTCTCTGATAAACGATTTGTTCGTGTAACTTTATTATTGGTAGGATTAGTTGAATTAGCCGGTAATGCCTATATTGGATTAAATCATTTAGGAATGAAGAGTGGGGCATATCCATCTTATGTATCTGAAAATCAGAGCATAATTTCTCGAATTCCCAATTCTGATAAAACCGGTAGATTAGCTAAAAACTATGAACTAAATAATGATCGCGGTGAGGGATACACTTTTAATTACCGGGGGATGGAAGAATTTTCATCAAATAATGATTCTCGTATTAGTTCATTAATGACAGACCTTGGGTTTTCAACTTTTCGTTATTTCTACTATTATCAAACGGGTACTGTAGTAACAGATGCTATTTTTAATGTAAAAACATTTATTAATAGTTCGCTTTCTAATCAAAGTGTTTCACCAGAATACATTAGCTATGGTTTGAGAAATGATTTAAAGAACCATCCTGTAATTCTAAAACAGGGTGATAAGACGGCCTATCGAAATGAAACTTTACCTTTTGCCTTTGCAGGTGGTTTAGCTAATAAGCTGAAGTTTAAAGAGGAAAATCCAGTATATAATCAAAATTTGGTTTTAAATTCTTTAACTCAAACTAAAAAAGATGTTTTGAGCTATAGCTCTAAAAATGCTGAAATTAATTCTAAGAATATAAATCTTAAATTTAAGAAAGGTAAGTTTAAAGCTAAGAGAACTTCCGAAAATCCTGGTACTATAACCTTTACATATAGCAATTTGAAACCTGATCAAGTTGGTTACATCCGCTTTAGTAAGAATTTAATGGAGCAGATTGTGGTTTTAAATAGCTATCAAATGAAGCAAAAGCCGGATTACCGTTTACCATTTACCGTCTCAATTAATGGAAAAGATGTTCATCTTCAACAATACACAGATCAACTTATTGGAGTTCAAGCTGATAAAGACGGAAAACTGGTAGTGAAGATGACTTTAGACGGAAAGTCAAATGAAGTTGAGTTTAAATATCCACGTTTTGTGAATATTGATCAGACTGCATTAGAAGATAAGGTTAAAAAAGCTCAAAATAATCGCATGAAGTTTTCTGCGTTTAGGGATAGCTATGTAGCTGGAACAGTAAAGACTGATAAAAATGAAAACTTAGCAACGACCATTCCTTATAGTAAAGGATGGCGAGCAGAAGTTGACGGAAAACCAGTTAAAATTAATCGAACTTTGAAAGTTTTTATTGGCTTAAAATTAAAGCCGGGAACACATCAAATAACTTTCAAATATAGAACACCTGGTTTTGTCATCGGTGCTTTACTAAGCATTATCGGTATTATTGCCTTAGCTGTATATACGGTCTATCTAAAGAAAAATAAAACATCTATTAGTCAGAAAACTAATAAATAGGTGAAATAAAGATTGTACACCCCTCTAAAATTAGAGGGGTGTATGTAGACTTAAGGATAATAATGAAAAAGTTGAGTA
>DBFNNF010000337.1:0-1753 GCA_048407585.1 Lactobacillus johnsonii
GTTAATTATAGGGGAGACATAGCTATACACTCAGGTATAATAATTAAAAATAAATTAAGGAGAGTTGGAATGAAAAACTTCTTTAAGACAGTTCCAGTAAATACTTTTTTAAAAGCAGATTCTCGCTTAACTAGACATTTAAATGCTCGTGATTTAGTTGCGCTAGGAATCGGGGCAGTTATTGGAACAGGAATTTTTATTTTACCTGGTCATGAAGCAGCACAGCATGCTGGTCCAGCGGTTGCTATTTCTTTTTTATTAGCAGCAATTGTTTCTGGTATGGTAGGGATGGCTTATGCTGAATTTTCTTCTGCGATGCCAGTAGCTGGATCCGCCTATTCTTTTGGCTCAGTAATCTATGGAGAAGTAGTAGGGTGGATAATTGGATGGGGATTATTATTAGAATATTTTTTAGCTGTTTCTGCTGAAGCGACTGGTTTTGCTTCATATTTTAATAATAATATTTTAGCGCCAATTGGAATTCATTTGCCTAAAGCTCTTGAAGCTGGCCCAATGGAAGGCGGAGTAATAAATATTTCTGCTGTTTTAATTGTGTTAATCGTTGCCTTGATTTTATATCAAGGTGCTAACCTATCTAAACGTGTGGAAAATATAGCAGTAATTATTAAAGTTGCAATTATTATTTTGTTTATTGTAATTGGAATGTTCTATATTAAGGCTGATAACTATGTTCCATTTTATCCTAAGAAATTCCAAACACCACCATTAGGAATTGGAGGAATATCTACAGCTGCAGCGACTGTATTCTTTGCATTTATTGGTTTTGATGCTTTAGCAGCAAATAGTGCTGAAACAAAGGATCCTGAAAAAAACGTTGTTAAAGGAATCATGGGGACAGTCATTATTGCTGTTCTATTATATGTAAGTTTTTCCCTGGTTTTAACGGGAATGGTTAATTACAAACAATTAAATGTTGACGATCCAGCAGCTTATGCACTAAAAGTAGTTGGCTTAACTGCGTGGAATAAATTGATTACCGTTGGAGCATTAGTCGGAATCTTTACCGCAATGATTACTATGTTGCTAGGCGGCTCAAGATTACTCTATGCTTTAGGAAGAGATGGATTATTACCCGATTCCATGGGAAGTGTGCATGTTAAAAAGATGATCCCAGATCATGCAGTAATTGTTTCTACAATAGTAGCAGCTGTTTTTGCTGGATTGGTTCCTTTAATGGAATTAGCTTCCTTAATTAATGCAGGGACATTAATCGCATTTGCTTTAATTTCATTTGGAATTATTCCTCTACGGCATCGAAAAGATATTGTGAATGATGGATTTAAGATGCCACTTTATCCGGTATTACCTGTAATTGCTGGACTACTAAGCGTATATTTCATTTGGATGCTACCAAAGACGACAAAAATCATGGTGGGAATCTGGTTAATTGTGGGAATCATTGTATATGCAACATATGGTATAAAACACTCTAAACTACAGAATTAATTAAAAAGGTCTCAATTTGAGGCCTTTTTTAGCACTCTAAAAAAATATTGCTAATTTTTTGCAAAAAAGGGTTGACGAAAAGTAAAAAAGCCTGTAAAGTAATACATGCTGTTTGAGGCAAGCGAAAAGAGCGAATAAAAAAGTTTAAAAAAAGCTTGCTAAAGCGAGCAAAAGATGATAATATTATAAAGCTGTCATTTGAGAGAGATGAGAAAATTAAAAAAGTTCTTGTCAAAACTTAAAAGACATGATATAATATAAAAGTTGTCACATGACAACGGTAGTA
>DBFNNF010000338.1:0-2440 GCA_048407585.1 Lactobacillus johnsonii
CTGATTACACTATATATTCTATAATAGTTGTACTATTTTGGATTGTATTGCGTGCTGTAATTATAGCATTAATTCTTTATTTTTCTTGGAGTGCAATTATTCCTAATGTATTTCCTACAGAAACAATTATTTATACTATTTCTCCAAGTCTTTGTTTTAAGATTGGATTAGTTTTAAGTATTATTAAGAAATTATAATGTTAAGAAAACTTAGCATAATTTTTATTAGGTTAGCTCCTGTACTTCTTGCAATTAAGATTTTAATATTGTTACTAGCTGAATATTTTGTAGTTAGTTCTTTGTTGATTGGGTTGGTCAGTTCAATTACTGATCTTTTAATTGCAATTGGATTACTTATTCTCTCACTAACATTTAAGTTTTGTATCTATCATAGACTAATAATATATTATTTCTATGTCTAACTATTATTATTATATTTTTAGTAGTTTATACATATTTGAGATATGGAGATAGAAAACAATGATAAATTGGAAATGTAATTCTTGCGATGGAATTTACGAGTCATTAGATATTCGATTCACTAAGGCTTGTGATAATAATTGTTCTTTCTGCATTGAAAAATTTGGAATCAAGTCATTAGGAAAAACAGATGTAGCTGCCTTAGCTAAATCTGTTTTTGATAGTGATTTTAAAAATATACTTATAGTAGGTGGAGAACCTTTATTAGACTTACAGAAACTCTATCAATTTGTACATTTAGTTCGTTCATACACTAAAGTAAAGAAAATTTATGTTACAACTTCTTTACCTATAAGTATAGATATAAATCTTGATACTAAAAGTCTGTTAATAGATATTATAAAGTTAATTGATGGATTAAATGTATCACTTCAACATTATGATTCCAGAATCAATAATGTAGTATTACACGCTTCTTCAAAACATGATAGACTTGAAACTTTATTTATGTTAACGCACATAAATCCTGAAATTCGGAATAAAATTCGCGTTAATCTTAATTTAGTTCAAGGATATATTGATAATAAAATAGAAGTTCTTAAAGCAATAAGATTATTATCAAATGTATATCATGTTAAAACAATCAAGCTAAACGAATTACAAAATAGTGATAAGTATGTATCTTTTGAAAATATATTCCCAGATTGTGAGTTATCATCTCCTTATGCTCATGGCTGTCAAACAGATATTACACATTATTTTGATTCTTTAAGTTTAATGCACGATATACAAATTCTCCTTAAAAGAAGTTGTTTTCTTGTTGAACCCTCTAAAACAGCTACTTTTTCTGATTTAGTTAAAGTAGTTGGTAAACGAATTAAGAATGAAAAACATAAGTTTGGAGTTCTATATGAGAATGGAAAATTAGAAAGTCATTGGTTAACAAATGAAGAAATTAATAACAAAACTCGCTAGAGCAATCTCTCGGAGTAGAGGCTGTCATGAAATCGAGACAGGTTGTCACTAAGTAACAATATACTCTCGTCGTTCAAGGCATAGGACGCAAAACTACGGATTTTGTAATAGCGGTTGGATTCCTCTCGAGAGTGCAGACGTTTAATTTTTACACACTATGCATTATAAACTTGTAATTTTCGAAAATCACACTAAATCTACTAGCTTAGACATCACTCCTGAACAAGCTAGACAAATCTTGGGAGTAACAGACTATACTCCTGAACAGTATGAAATACTGGCAGAAATAACTAATCATCCTGCATCCTATTTTATGGATGATTCAGTAGATTATTATGTAGACTTTTAATATGAAAAGCAAAAATCAAATTGTAGTAGTTGAAGTAAACAAGTATAAAGGATTTACCTACTGAGTTACTCTAAATAGATCTGGATTCTTTTGTGCATATATTCTAGTTCCTGAAGAACATAAACTCTATGGTCTTAACTACGATGAAGTTGATATTGACTGTCATGGAGGTTTAACTTATAATGGGTCAGGATATCAGTTTGTTGGAAAAGATTATTTTGTTAATAACAAAATAGAGAAATTTCCTTTATATAAAGGATGGGTTTTTGGAATGGATTTTGCACACTATAACGATAGCGTTGATATAAGTACTCTTAGAGAGTATTTTGATCTTAATAATGTGGAACTTGTTATTCATTCTAAATTTAGAGCTAAAGGTTATCCTTGGTTTATTGAAGGAGTAAGGAAGGAGATTGAATCTGCAATTGAAGATTTAATAGAAAAATATGGATCTTAAAGAACATGTTGTAGGAGAAGTTGAAGGGTATCCTGTAATCTATATCGAAGAAAAAGATACAATCTTCTGTAAGAATACTGCTGTAAAGTATTCTTTATTAAAAAGATTATATGATAGTCCTTTCTCAAGAGAAAAAATTGAGGAAAAATCTCTTACTATAACAAAAGAAGAACATTTTGTTACATTTGGTTGTTTAACTACAACTAAAGAATATTGTCAAACTGTAATAAAAAATATAAA
>DBFNNF010000339.1:0-4451 GCA_048407585.1 Lactobacillus johnsonii
AAACAAATTTATTAATTGGTATAATTAATGGTAAAATTACAATGTAAAGATGCAAATTCCATGCGGAGATGATGACTTATGGTAGAAGATTATGACAACATTTTAGTTCCTGTTGATGGTTCTGAAACTGCAGAGCGTGCATTTGATAAAGCAGTAAAGATTGCTCTTGATAACAATGCTCATCTGGATGTATTGAATGTTATTGATACTCGTCAATTTATGGGGGAAATGCAGGATACTTTGATTTCTGGGGATACCATTTATCAAATGACACAGGATTCCGAAGAGTATTTAAAGAGTCTAAAAGAATGGGCTAAGGAACACTTTAATTTTACTGATGTTTCTTACCATATTCGTTATGGCTCTCCTAAGAGAATTATTGCTGTTGATTTTATTAAAGATCACCACAACGATTTAATTATTATGGGTGCAACTGGTATGAACGCAGTTGAAAGAATGTTAATGGGTAGTGTTACTGCTTATGTTAACCAACATGCTTTATCCGATGTGTTAATTGTTAAGACTGATCTTGATAATAACAAGGTTGCAAAGCCTAAGAAAAAGTACTTTTAAAAAACGAACATTATGAAAAACACTCTATCATCAGTGATAGAGTGTTTTTTTATAAAGTGGATCGATCCAATTCAATAAATTAATATTTACGAGCGCTTACATTAAAATAATAGTACCCAAGTACGAATATTTTTGGTATGATACTTAAGAACGAACGTTAGTACTAGGGAAAGGAAGAACGATAATGGCGAATTTCGATTACAATATTATAAATCGTAACCAAAATTCAGTGGCTCGTTCTTGGGCTGATTCCTTCGGTGAATCAGTCTTCATTGGTGTTGGCGCTTTCGTTGTTTTTTTAGCGACTTTTCTGGCTCAATGTGATTAGCTCTTTTTGTCAGCTCATCATATTGGGTCTTTTTTTGTATTTGTCATTTAATGTTTTTCATTAGGAGGAAATGATGAAAAAGTTCAAAAAAGTCTTAGTAGGCCTTTTTGCAATTTTACTTGCTGTTGTTGCAACTGCTTGTTCTAACAAATCAAACAGTTCAAAGGATGGTTATACACCAAAATCATTAACTATCCAATTTGTACCTAGTCAAGCTGCTAATAAGCTTGAAGCTCGTGCTAAGCCTTTAGAAAAAATGCTTTCTAAAAAGCTTGGAATTCCAGTTCATGTTTCAATGTCAACTGATTACAACACAGTTGTTGAAGCTATGAAATCTAAAAAAGTTGATGTTGGTTTCTTACCACCTGATGGTTATGTATTAGCTCATAAACAAGGAGCTGCTGACGTTTTACTCCAATCTCAACGTTACGGCGTTAAGCAACCTGGTGGTAAGGCAACTAATAAATTAGTTGATTACTATAGAGCAGAAATTCTTGTTAAGAAGGGTTCTAAAATTAAATCTTGGAAGGATCTAAAAGGCAAGAGTATTTCAGTTCAAAACCCAACTTCTTCAGCAGGTTATGTTTTCCCAATTGCTGAACTTGGAGAAAAAGGTTTGGATGTGCCAAAGGATTGTAAGTTAGTTACTGTTACTGGCCAAGACCAAGCAGTTTTGAATGTATTAAATGGTGATACTGACGCAGCATTTGTGTTTGAAGATGCTCGTAACACTGTTAAAAAAGACAATCCTAAGATTATGGACCAAGTTGTCCCAATTTACTTCACTAAGCCAATTCCTAACGATACTATTTCTGTTAGAAGTGATATGTCTAAGTCCTTCCAAAAGAAACTTGCAAAGGCATTTATTGAAGTTGGTGAATCTAAAGAAGGTAAGAAGATTATCGAATCAATTTATAGTCACGAAGGCTACACTAAGTCTAAGGACAGCAACTTCGATATTGTTCGTAAATATGACAAGATTATTGCCAAGGACAAGAAATAGTCAATTAAATAAAGCTTAGTTAGTAAAAGATAATTGTCCCCTAAAAGACAATTATCTTTTTATGCACTGTAGTCAATTTAAATAATGTTAAGGAGATTTTTAAATTAAATGGCAGCTACTAATCAGCCAATGATTCAACTAAAAAATGTTAGTAAAATTTATGATAACGGAACAGTTGGTTTAAAGGATATTAACTTAAATATTGATAAAGGAGAATTTGTTGTAGTAGTAGGTCTATCTGGTGCAGGTAAATCTACTCTACTTCGTTCAATTAACCGTCTACAAGATGTCTCAAAGGGAGATATTATAATTGATGGTAAGTCAATTACTTCTGCTAAGGGCAAAGACTTACGCGAAATTCGCCGTGATATTGGAATGATTTTCCAAAGCTTTAACTTGGTTAAACGTTCAAGTGTTTTACGCAATGTTTTAACTGGTCGAGTAGGTTACTATCCAACTTGGAAAACAACTTTTAACCTATTTACTAAGGAAGACAAGCAAAAAGCATACGAAGCGCTCCAACGTGTTGATTTAGCAGATAAAGTTTATACTCGTGCGGATCAACTTTCCGGGGGACAACAACAACGTGTTGCTATTGCCCGTGTGCTTACTCAAAATCCTAAAATTATTTTAGCTGATGAACCAACAGCTTCACTTGATCCTCAAACTTCACGTCGAGTTATGCATGATTTGAAGATGCTTAATGAAGAATATGGGATGACTGTAGTTGCTAACCTTCACAGCGTAGAGCTTGCTAAAGAATTTGGAGATCGAGTAATCGGTGTTCGTGCAGGTCAAATTGTTTACGATGGTAAGATGAGTGAAACTTCTCAAGCTGTCTTTGACGATATTTACAATGGTGGAAATGGCAAGAAAGGGGAAGAAGATGCCTAAATCTAAGGAACAGCATTTAGCTGAGTTACCTAAAAAGAAGTTCAAAATTATGAACCTTGTATGGGTCGTAATTATGATTTTAGGTCTCTTTCTTTCAGTAGATGTAACAAATACACACATTAGTGTTTTGTTTAATAACTTTAGCCAATTTACTGATATTTTTGTTCAAATGTGTCACCCTGATTGGGGATATGCAGCTACAGCAGTTCCACTTTTAATTGAAACAATTAAAATGGCGATTTTAGGAACTGTCATGGGATCAGCAATTGCTTTTGTTTATTCTCTTTTAATCGCTAGAAATATTGTTAAGAATAAGGCCGTTACTGGAATTCTAAGAATAATCATGAATATTGTTAGAACTATTCCAGACTTGCTTTTAGGTGCAATCTTTGTTGCCGTTGTAGGTATTGGTCCAGTTGCCGGTGTTCTAGCCTTAACTGTATTTACATTTGGTGTGGTTGTTAAATTGTTCTATGAAGCAATTGAAACAATTGATCCAGGCCCAATCGAAGCTTTAACAGCCGTTGGTGCAAATAAACTACAAATTATTCATTTTGCTGTGATGCCACAAATAATTACTTACTTTATTTCTTATGTTTTATATGCATTTGAAATTAATGTCAGAGCTTCAACAGTTCTTGGATATATTGGTGCCGGTGGTATTGGTTTGTACTTACAACAAACTCTTCAAGTCTTTGACTATGCCAAGACCGGTATGATTATCTTAGTTATTATCGTTGTCGTAGTTATTATCGACTACATTTCTACTAAATCTCGGGAGGCGTTGATGAAATAATGGATACTACAATGAAAAAATTACCTCCTAAACCAGTTGACACTAAGAAAAAGATTCAACACTGGACAATTGCCATTGTTACTGTTGTTTTAATTATTTGGTCATTTGTAGGAATGGATTTTGGCGGAATAAAAGCAAGTGCAGGTCAAATCGCAGGAGCTATTGTAGCCGGAATTTTTCATCCCGATTGGTCATATGTATATAACGGAAGTGGTGAAGATTTAATTTCTCAATTATGGGAAACAATCTGTATTGCTTTCTTAGGTACTTTTATTTCTGCAATTATTTCTTTACCTTTCGCCTTTTGGGCAGCTAATACTCGTCATAAGAAATGGTATACATCCCGCTCAGGAAAAGTTGTATTAGCCGTTATTCGTTCATTCCCAGAAATTGTTTTAGCCTTGATGTTTATTAAGGCAGTAGGACCAGGTTCTGCAGCCGGTGTACTAGCTTTAGGTTTCCACTCAGTTGGTATGCTTGCTAAATTGTTCTCAGAAGCAATTGAAAACCTTGAAGAAGGGGCAAATGAAGCCGTTACTGCAGCTGGTGGATCTAAGTTTAACATTATTATGTTTGCTACTATGCCTAACTTAATGCCAGCCTTGATTTCTAATACTTTGTATCGATTTGATGTTTCAATTCGTTCAGCATCTATTCTAGGTTTAGTTGGTGCTGGTGGTATTGGTTATCCATTAATCATTGCTTTGCAATACCGTCAATGGAATCGTGTTGGTGTAATTCTAGTTGGTATTATTGTCATGGTTGTTGTTATTGACTGGATTTCTGGCTGGATTCGAAAGAAATTAGTTTAATTAATTAGTAAAACATGTAGTTTATCTAAACTACATGTTTTTATT
>DBFNNF010000340.1:0-4401 GCA_048407585.1 Lactobacillus johnsonii
TATTATATCAAAAGTAAAATAATTTTTTACTTTCGATATAAAAAGTTTTTCTTTTTCAACTTAGTTAACATTCATTGTTTTTACTTTTTTCACTTTATATACTTTAGGTGACAGTTAGAACAGGAATTGATATACGATGATTAATTTAAACAACAATAATTATCAAATTAGTAAAAAAGATCAAAGATTACTTAGACAATTTGAAAAACAAGTATTAAATTCTCAAATTTTATATCCTTTTCATCCGATTAGACATATCAATTGCGAATTTTTTCACTTTATTAAGGGTGCTGGAAAAGATCTATTACTGGATTTCGTTATGCAGCCTCAAAAACGTAATTTGATTTTTTCTGAACTACTATTTATTAGTTATAAATACTTAACAAAAGTTAGATACGACATTGACGATTATTTCCTTAGAAAAAATTGGGTTAATGTGATTAATGTTTCATACACCAATGATATTATTACTGATGTTTCATCTTTCCTAACTAAGATCGATGAAGCAAATAAGCTTGAGTTTAATTAAATACTATAAAAAGCCTATTAAGTCTGAAGTGCCATAGAAAAGTTAGCAGAGCACAGAGTTAGGGAAGGAAATCGTCTTCTTCAAAGGTTCAATCGGCACAGTGAATGGTATTCTGATAATCAAAAAATTAATACTTTTATATCAATTCTAACCAAACTAATTGACTCTCTTTCATAAAAAGTCTAATATGAGTCATGAGGAAATAACGGTTAGACCGTTAGCTAATTAAGACATTAGTTAAGATTGGTTATAGAAAAAAAGCTCCAACGTAAGTTGGGGCTTTTTTTGCTTGGTGTATTTTACACTAGGTTTGCAAACATATAGTGATTAACACAACTAAAAATAATTAAAATGCTATTCATTGTTTTTATTAATTTCTACCAGTCTAGCATTAGTCTTAAAAAAGCAAAAAAAGGCCCCTAGCTTGTAAACTACTGGTCACTGGCAAACAATTAATGCTTGTAAGAACTATCTTAATTATTCTCCCAGTCAGAAACCACAACTTTTCCAGTCATGTGACCACTTTCCACTAATTTATGAGCCTTGCGTAAATTTGTTGCATTCAAAGGTGTTAATGACTTAGTCATAGTGCATCTAAGTTTACCACTATCTAACATTTGCGCGATTTTGTCTAAAATATCATGCTGAGTAATCATATCATCTGTTTGATAATAGGATTTTGTATACATCCATTCCCATGAAAAGTGTGCTTTCTTTTTAGTTAACAATCTCAAATTAATTGGACGATGGTTTTCAGTAATTGAAACAATGTGTCCTTCAGGCTTAATTAATTCACACATTTCTTTCCAGTGACCATCTAAATCTTTTAATTCCAAAATATAATCAACATACTTGAAACCTAATTTTCTCACTTGTTTTACCAAATCTTCACGGTGATTTACTACATAATCAGCACCATGATCTTGTGTCCATTTGATACTGTCTGGGCGAGATGCAGTAGCAATAACTGTTAGCCCTGCTAAATGTGCTAGTTGAGTTGCAACAGACCCTACTCCTCCAGCACCATTAATAATTAAAATTGTTTTATGTTGATTATTCTCTTGATTCCAGGTTAAATCCATTTGTTCAAATAAGGCTTCGTATGCGGTAAGAGAGGTTAAAGGCATTGCGGCTGCTTCATTATCTTTTAAAGTTTCTGGAGCATGACCAACTATTCTTTCATCAACCAGTTGATACTCACTATCACTACCTGAGCGAATAAATGAACCTGCATAAAATATACGATCACCAGGTTTAAAAAGGCTAACCTTAGATCCTACTTCTTCAACTACACCACATGCATCCCAGCCAATTGCTTTTGGAGTCTTTAAAACTGAATGTCCTCCTTTTCTTACTCCAATATCTACCGGATTGACTGATACTGCATTTACTTTTACCAGCAAATCATGTCCCTTAGCAGTAGGCTTTTTCATTTCAAAGTCAATCAGGCTTTCAGGATCATCAATTTTCAAATGTTTTTTAAATCCAATTGCTTTCATTTTTATCTCCTTTTCTATTTACTAATTAATTGTAAGTGGAATATAAATAAAAACAAGAAGTGAATTTTTTCTTACTAAGTAACAAATTCTTCCCTAGCTAGATCCAATATAAAGATTTAAAATGAATTATTATATCGAGGTGAGAGAATGCCACATCATATTTATAATTGTGCCGAAGGTTGTCCTGTTGAAAGCACACTTCAAATTATCTCAGGCAAATGGAAAAGCGTAATTATCTATCATTTAATCAAAGAAAAGAACTGTCGCTTCAATGAATTGCAGAAGTTGATGCCTAATTGTTCAAGACGAATGTTATCACTGCAATTAAAAGAATTAGAAAACGATCAAATTATTGCTAAAACGATCTTTCCAACCGTGCCGCCTAAAACCAGTTATCAATTAACATCATTAGGTAAAACTCTTACTCCATTAATTCTAGAAATGGAAAAATGGGGAAATAAGTATAATCAATTACATGAATAAAAGCCCTTAGTTTTTATACTAAAGGCTTCTTATTTTGGCATACTTTGGCAAACATGATACTTCTTCGAATCAAATATCATCTTCTCCAATTACTGCTATTACAAAGGTTTTACCATGCATCCCTATTTATATTTTTGGCATATATTTTGGCATACAACCTTATCTTTTTTTATTCTTTTTGAGCTGGTTTTATTCCTTAAAATGCTTTTAAATCA
The DNA here is from genome assembly GCA_048407585.1 of Lactobacillus johnsonii. GTDB lineage: Bacteria > Bacillota > Bacilli > Lactobacillales > Lactobacillaceae > Lactobacillus > Lactobacillus johnsonii_C. Next base: position 2,727 of record DBFNNF010000340.1, read on the forward strand.
AGGTTTACCATTCAAATTACATTGTCCGCTTATTCCCATTCAATAGTGGAAGGTGGCTTACTGGTAATATCGTAAACTACGCGGTTAATGTGGTCACATTCATCTACAATTCTAGTAGAAATCTTGCTCAAAACATCCCATGGAATTTGGGCAAAGTCAGCAGTCATCCCATCAATTGAAGTTACGGCACGAATACCGATGGTGTAGTCATAAGTACGACCATCCCCCATAACACCAACTGAACGAATACCTGGTAAAACAGTGAAGTATTGCCAAATATCTTCTTGAAGACCAGCATTCTTAATTTCTTCACGTAAAATCGCATCTGATTCACGCACAATCTTAAGCTTGTCTTCAGTAACTTCACCAATAACACGAATACCAAGACCTGGACCTGGGAATGGTTGACGCCATACTAAGTCATGAGGAATGCCAAGTTTTTCACCAAGTTCACGAACTTCATCCTTGAACAGCTTACGAAGTGGTTCAATCAATTCAAAGTGCATGTCTTCAGGAAGTCCACCAACATTATGGTGTGACTTAATAGTTTGAGCAGTATTAGTTCCGGACTCAATAACGTCAGTATATAAAGTACCTTGGGCTAAGAAGTCAACATCCTTTAACTTTTTAGCTTCTTCGTTGAAGACTTCAATGAATTCCTTACCGATGATCTTACGTTTTTGTTCAGGATCAGTTACTCCCTTGAGCTTGTTCAAGAAACGCTCTTGTGCATTAACGCGAATGATGTTAACCCCAAGATCCTTATTCAAAGCTTGCATTACTTGATCGCCTTCGTCTTTACGAAGCATCCCATGGTCAACAAAAATTGCAGTTAATTGATCGCCAATTGCCTTGTGAAGAAGAGTAGCCGTAACACTAGAATCGACCCCACCAGAAAGGCCTAAGATAACCTTCTTATCGCCAACTTTTTTACGGATTTCATCAACTTGCATTTCAATAAAGTCATCCATGGTCCAGTTGGCTTCAGCACCACAAACCTTAAAGGCGAAGTTCTTCAAAATATCTAAACCATACTCTGAATTACGAACTTCAGCATGGAATTGAATTCCATAGAACTTCTTCTCGTCGTTAGCAATTGCAGAAATTGGACAATTCTTACTCTTAGCAGTTACAGTAAAGCCTTCTGGAGCCTTAGTTACTAAGTCACCATGACTCATCCAAACGTATTGTTCTCTTGGCAAGCCCTCAAATAAAACTGCATTAGGATCAATTACCTCAATATCAGCACGACCATATTCGGAATTATCAGCCTTTTCAACCTTACCGCCTAAATCGTAACTCATGAGTTGCATCCCATAACAAATTCCCAAAATTGGAATACCAAGCTTGAAAATTTCAGGATCAACTTTTAAAGCACCTTTGTCGTAAACACTATTTGGACCACCAGAAAAGATAATTCCCTTAGGAGCCATTTCTTTGATCTTTTCAATGCTTAAGTCATGTGGTAAAAGTTCTGAATAAATACCAAAATCACGAATTCGACGAGTAATCAATTGATTGTATTGACTACCAAAATCAAGCACAATAATCTTGTCAAAATCATTTAGATTAGTCTAAGCCACAATTTTCTCCTTCTAAAAAATAATTTATCCCTATTTACTAGAAACTTAACTAAGAAAAATACAATTGGTCAATCATTAATGTATTTTTTATC
>DBFNNF010000341.1:0-2259 GCA_048407585.1 Lactobacillus johnsonii
AAAAATAATATAGACTTATTTACACATTTTCACAAAAAATGGACAGCAATCTAGAATACTAAAAAACTTCTACTATTAAAAAAAGTAGAAGTTTTTTTAGTGGTGTGGAGGAATTAAAAAATCGCCTAGAAGTAAATGATACAACAATTCAAAATAATTTAGCTGTTAGCTTAGATCAATTAGTAGAAATTATCTAATTCTAATTAAAGCGGATTTGAACCCTCTAAGTTGATTGTATTACAAAATCATGTACAATATTAAGTACAAAGTGGCCTAATTTTATAGAAAAAAGTGCCACTTTGGCATAAAAAATCAATATGAAATGTGAAGGAGGAAGATTTATGACGCTAGCATTAACTCAAAGTGATTTTAGAGCAAATTTAAAGAAATACTTAGATCAGGTCAACGATGATGATGAAGTAGTTTATATTGCTAGATCTAATAGTCGATCAGTAGCAGTTCTTTCACAAGATAAATTATATTGGATGGAGAAAGCTCTCCAGGCAAAAGAAGACTCTTTAGAGTACGCAATCGCTCGTGATCAACTAATTCAAAGACATGAGTTACCAGAGGATCCAATTGTAGAATCAACTGATGATTATTGGGAGCAATTTAAGTAATGGGAAAACTACAGTTTAGACCACGAGCAACATTTAATGCTGATTTAAAACGGCTTGGACGTATTGATCCTACTATTATTGATGATGTAAGAGCTGCAATTGATGAGTTACTTGAAACAGGTACTTTGCCTCTTGAGTATAGAGATCATCAACTTAAGCGTCGCTTATCTGGATATCGTGAATTTCATATTCGCGATACTCCTAAAGGAGAGCGTCCTACTGAATCGAATGATGTAGTAGTCATTTGGTATATTGAACGTAATGAATTAGTAGCAGTGGGTGTGCGAGTGGGGAGCCATGATAGGCTTTTTCCAAATCAAAATAGCTCAAAAAAATATCATAAATAGCTTATGTAGACGTACTATTTTTATTTATAGAAGTAGTACGTTTTTATTATGTTCAAATTTTAGTTTTCTAAGTGTATTAATTAATTCCTGATCTTTGCCCCATTTAACACTAAAAAACTTCTACTTTTAATGGTAGAAGTTTTTTAGTGTTCTTATTAATCTTCACTTTGATCCCAAATCTTTTTAGCAGCTGGGATTTTGCCTAAATCAGTGATTTCATCTTTATCTAACACAACTAAATTGTTAGGTCCTTGTGCTAGTTGGTTAAAACTATCTAGGCTTTGATTTCTGAAATAACCATCTCCGGCTTTATCAAGAGCTTTTTGTAATTTATCAATTCGATAAGCGTCGGCATCAGCTTGAGTTTTTACTGCTTCAGCATTTGCTTTTGCAGTAGCAACAAGTGCATCGTTCTTGGCTTTAGTAGTTAATTCAATATTTCTAGCTTCACCTTCCGCACGAGCAATAGCGGCAGTTTTTTCACGGTCAGCAGTTAACTGCTTATCCATGGCCTTTTGAATTTCTGGACTAGGGAGCAATTCATCGACGTTAACACGAACTACTTGAATTCCATAAATATCAGTTAAATCACCAATTGCTTTTGATAATTGGGCATTGATCTCACTAGTTGAACCTAATGCTTCATTCAATTCCATTCGTCCGATAATATCACGTAAATGACCACGAATTAATTGCACCATCGATTCAACGGAGTCAGTATTGTTGTAAAAATACTTGTATGCATCAGTGACAAGATAGTTTAAGGTTAGGCTGGTGGTGATTTCAGCATTATCCTTAGTGATAATGCGATATTTAGAAATTTCTAAGGGCTGCAAAGCTAAGCTTACCTTTCTCAAGCTTTGGAAAATTGGCCAAATAAAAACTAAACCCGCTTTAACCGTCCTAGAGTATTTACCTAACGTTTCGACTAAACCGACATAATTTTGCGGTACGATTCGCAAACCACATAAAAAATAGATAAGAATTAATAAAAAAATTACTCCTATAAAAACATACGTCATCCCTATAGCCTCCATTAATTGAATTTAATGATATTATCTAATACTTTAAGTAAAAATGAAAGATTATTTAATCATTTTTGTTGTATCGATAGTAACTTTTAAGCAATAACTTTATGTAAGCATAAAAAATACTACTATAGTTTTTTCAGTGAAAATGCACGTATTTGGCGATCTGTGTCGCTTAACTTATATAATTTTGCATCTTAGTTTCTTTTTTTGACCACTTAATAAAAATAGCTTGTAAATTAAAATCTAAGCAGTAATATTAAA
>DBFNNF010000342.1:0-3615 GCA_048407585.1 Lactobacillus johnsonii
GGAGTTCTTTTATTTTTTCTTCCTTTTTAGCATTTTGGTTAGCTGCTAATTCACTTGCAAGCTTACTTGATTCATACCAGAAATCGTAATTACCCATGTATAATTGAATTTTGCCATAGTCAACATCACACATTTGTGTACATACTTGATTTAAGAAGTGACGGTCATGGGAAACTACAATAACAATATTCGGATAATCAGCTAAAAAGTCTTCAAGCCAGTTTACAGTATGAACATCTAAACCGTTAGTGGGCTCATCAAGTAAAAGAATGTCAGGATTACCAAATAAGGCTTGTGCTAATAATACTTTAACTTTTTCAGCTTCTGGTAATTCACTCATCTTACTTTGATGCAAGTCTTCTGGTATGCCTAAAGACTGCAAAAGCTTAGATGCGTCTGCTTCGGCATTCCAACCGTCAAGTTCAGCAAATTTAGATTCTAGTTCTGCAGCTTTAACTCCATCTTCATCGCTAAAATCAGCTTTAGAATAAAGTTCGTCCTTATCCTTCATCACTTGATAAAGTTCCTTATGCCCTTGAATTACTGTATCTAAAACAGTAAATTCTTCGAAAGCAAAGTGATCTTGATTCAAGCTCGACATTCTTTCATTAGCATCAATAGAAATATTACCAGTAGTAGGTTCAATCTTACCTTCTAGCAGTTTCAAAAAAGTTGACTTACCGGCACCATTAGCACCGATTACTCCATAACAATTACCGGGAGTGAATTTCAAGTTAACATCTTCGTATAAGGTACGACCAGATAAATTTAAACTTAAATCTGAGACAGTAATCAAATTATTTTCCTCTCTTACATCTAATTTTTAGTTATAACACATTATAGAAAGTCTTTTTATGAAAATTTAATGCAAACTGGTAATGAATGTAGCTAATCCAAATAAAATCCCCGGAAAGTTGGCTACAAACAATGGCCAATCCTTTTTCTCTCTTAAGAGAGCGTACAGAACCCAAATAAAGCAGTTAATTGCTGCGACTAATGGCTGAATAGGATTGCCGTAATTTCCTTGCAAATTATTCATAATTTGTGGAATATAAGAAACATACATTAGAACAGATAAAACTGAGCCAATTCGTCCAATCATTAATACAGTTTTATTATCAAAAGATCTAATTTTCTTTTTCAACTAATCTTCCTTTCTATACTATGTTATCTAGTTTACTTACTTTTTATTGTTATCTCAAGCACAAAAAAAGAGATTGATCAAAAATCAATCTCTTTTTTAATATTAACTTATATTAATCTAAGTCAACGTTGTCTGGGAAGAATGCTAAACGTTCACCCTTACCAAGTTCTTCTTCGATTTCAAGTAAACGGTTGTACTTTTCAACACGTTCTGAACGAGCTGGAGCACCAGTCTTCAATTGACCACCGTTAACAGCAACTGCGAAGTCAGCGATGAAAGTATCACCAGTTTCACCTGAACGGTGAGAAATCATAGTGTTGTAACCATTCTTACGTGAAAGACGAATAGTTTCAAGAGTTTCAGTAACAGTACCGATTTGGTTCAACTTGATTAATGAAGCGTTACCAGCACCTTCGTGAATAGCCTTGTTCAAAAGCTTAGGGTTAGTACAAATGAAGTCGTCAAGAACGATTTGGATACGGTCCTTGTGGCTTTGAGTAAACTTAACCATACCTTCAACATCGTTTTCATCGTATGGGTCTTCCATAGAAATTAATTCTGGGAATTCGTCAAGTAACTTGTCGTAGTAGTCTGCCAATTCTTCGTCAGTAAGAACTTTACCTTCAAGGTGGTACTTGCCGTCTTCTTTGTTGTAGAAGTATGAAGCAGCACAGTCACATGCAATAGCAATATCTTCACCTGGCTTGTAACCAGCCTTGATGATTGATTCATGTAATGCCTTCAAAGCTTCTTCTGAGTTCTTCATGTTAGGAGCGAAACCACCTTCATCACCTAAGCCAGTTTCGTAACCCATATCTTCAAGAACTTTCTTCAAAGTGTGGTATACGTTAACGATCTTTTCAAAACCATCACGGAATGAAGTCTTAGCAACTGGGGTAATCATGAATTCTTGAATATCGATACCGTTGTCTGCGTGTTCACCACCGTTAATAACGTTGTGGAAAGTTTGAGGCATTTCAAGGTCAGTACCGCCAAGGTAACGGTATAATGGTTGGTGGTTATCCTTAGCAGCTGCAGCAGCAGTAGCCATAGATACACCTAAGATAGCGTTAGCACCAAGACGACCCTTGTTTGGAGTACCATCTAAAGCAATCATAGTTGCGTCGATGTTTGGTTGATCGTGTGGATCTAATCCCTTTAAAGCGTCGTTGATTTCAGTGTTAACGTTGTTAACAGCGTTCATAACACCTTTACCACCAAGACGTGAACCACCATCACGTAATTCAACAGCTTCGTTTTCACCAGTTGAAGCACCAGATGGAACTTCAGCCTTACCTACAACACCGTTTGAAAGAGTAACGAAAACTTCAACAGTTGGGTTACCACGTGAATCAAAGATTTCAAGTGCATGTACATTCTCAATAACTGATTTGAGCATTAAAAAAATCCTCCTTAAATTTGTGGCGAAAAATACAAACTAACCGAATTGGCATCTAGTCAGTGTTTTTCGTCGCTTTTAGGCATAGCCCTTTTGACTACAGATTTATTTTAAAGCAACTTTGTGAGTATGTAAACTAAAGAAAGCAATTATTTTTTTATAAAAAAAGATCGACCATTAAAAGGCCAATCCTAAAAGTTGCTGTGCAATTGTAAAACAAAATAGGGCTAAAGTTGTCGCTCCTAAAACATCAGATGGATAGTGTGCACGCATATTTAAACGTGACACCACTACCAGTCCCCATGCGATTATTAATGTAATTAAGAGCCAGATTCCCATAATGTGCCCAAAGATTTGCCATAACATTAATGACATAATGGTTGCGCTTAAGACATGCCCACTAGGAAAACTATAGCCATCTCGATACGTTCTCATTGATAAGGGTCTTTTTCTTTTAACTGAATGCTTCAAAAAAATTCCAACTGCATCAGTTACTGCTAAAGTACCTAAAGACCAAATTGCGAGCCAGGGATGGTGAAACAAAACTAAAAGTCCTGCTAACAAAAAGTCCCAAACAACAATTACCTTAGGCTCATTTAAGACTGTAATAATTTTCCAAATTTTACCGTCTCTATTTTTGACAAGTTTATGGTGCAATAAATGATCATAAAAATTAAATAGACGAGAATTTCTAATGTTAAATATTAATCCTAAAAGAATCAATGCCGAAATCAGCAATTGAATTAAACAATGCAATTTCACTTTTACTTAACCTCAATTAATTGTGCTAATAAATATTGTAACAGCAAAAAAATAAAGCACATACGTTTTTAAATTTTATTTAACTATTTCAATAAAAAATAGGAATGAAATTTCATCCTGAGCAAATATTTGGCGATCAAAGTGTATAAAAAAGCCCGTAAGATTAATACTTACGGACCAAATTTAAAGGAGAGTACAGGATTTGAACCTGCGCGCCGGTATAAGCCGGTTCGCCGGATTTCGAGTCCGGTGCATTACCACTCTGCCAACTCTCCAATTACAACGTTTTTATTATAGCAATTAAAAAATA
>DBFNNF010000343.1:0-1246 GCA_048407585.1 Lactobacillus johnsonii
TAAAAACAAAATGTATAAAACGTTAAGGAGATACACATGATTGAATTTAGAAATGTTAGCAAAACATATGATACAGGAACAGAAGCAGTTCATAATGCAAATTTTGTAATAGACAAGGGGGAGTTTGCTTTCTTAGTAGGAAGCTCGGGCTCTGGCAAATCAACACTTATTAAGTTAATACTTAAAGAAGAAGAACCAACTAAGGGTAATATTATAATAAATGGAAGAGACACAACTTTCTTAAAACCAAGTAGGGTTCCATACTTAAGAAGAAGCATGGGAGTGGTTTTTCAAGACTTTAGGCTATTACCAGATAAAACAGTATATGATAATGTTGCCTATGCAATGTACATAGTTAGAGCAACACCAAAACATATAAGAAGACAAGTACCAATGGTGTTATCATTAGTAGGACTAAGTCATAAAGCAAAGGTTTATCCAAATGAACTTTCAGGAGGAGAACAACAAAGAGTAGCTTTAGCAAGAGCTTTGGTTAATAATCCATCAATGCTAATAGCAGACGAACCAACAGGAAATCTAGACCCAGAAACTGCTTGGGATATTATGACTCTTTTAAATGATATAAACGCAAGAGGAACAACAGTTGTAGTAGCAACGCATGCTAAAGATATAGTAGATAGAATGAAGAAAAGAGTTATCCAAATAGAAGAGGGTAACATCATAAGAGATGATAAAAAAGGTGGTTATAATAGTGAAATATAGTGTACTAGGGTATTTAATAGGAGAAGGATTTAGAAACTTTTTTAAGAACAAAAAATCCACAATGGCATCATTAATAATTATGTTTGCAACAATGTTTGTGTTTGGTATATTTTTTGTAATAGGAGAAAATGTTAATCATGTTATAAACGAAATAGAAGCACAACAAGGTATGCAAGTATTTATAAATAAAAATGCAACCCAAGAAGAAGAAAAGGATTTAGAAGCCAAAATAAGAGGTATAGAATATGTGAATAATGTAACATATAAATCTAAAGAAGAGGCTTTAAACCAAATGAAATCTGTGTTTAAGAAAACGCCAGGCTTGGTTAAATCATATGAAGAAGATAATCCGTTTCCAGCATCTTATGTTGTTACTCTTACAAACTTAGAGAAAAGTAAAGATGTTCGAGAAGAGATCAATAAATTCGAGAATGTATTAGAGATACAAACAAGTGATGACACAATAAGTGCATTAATTAAGATAGCAAATGGAGTAAAAACTATTTCTGGTGTAATATTAGTA
>DBFNNF010000344.1:0-12609 GCA_048407585.1 Lactobacillus johnsonii
TTCTGAAAGACTATATTTATTGGTTTAACAATGTTAGAAGATCAAACAAACTAAAATACACGACTCCTGTAAAATACAGAAATCGTGTATTATCAAATCTTTAAAATTTTATAAATGTCTAACTTTTCTATGGCACTTCAGTTTTCATGAATTTTTTGCTTATCTTTTTAATTCCTTTATGTGGAATTGTCGTTGCCGCCTTTTTAGTAAAGTTGTTTCCTAAGGCTCAATTTAGTGGTTATGACATTTTGCCTTTTTTCTTTATTGTTGCTTGTCAGTTATTAACTCAAGAAACAAAGCAGCCATCTTTTTTACCGTATGGATTTTTGCTTTACTTTATTTTAGTTGTAATTGTTTCAATTTATACTGCAATTAAAAACAAAAACATTTCAGTGGGTAAGACATTTGGAATGTTATGGCACTATTTAGCAGCATCATCTATTGTTTGGTACGTTGGTCTCTTAATTTTGCTTTTACTATAAAAATTTCCCCCACTTTTTTAATAAACCTTAAACTGTCCTTAATCATGATGATGAGGGCATTTTTTGTTGGATAAAATTATAATTATCATAAAATAACGTAATATATAAATAAAAAGTGTAAAACTTGTGGTAGAAAGTGGGGAAGTGTGGTAAATTATTCATTGGAAAGGGGGCTAGACCATGTTCATGGGCGAGTATCATCATAATCTCGACAGCAAGGGCCGGCTAATTATACCAGCCAAATTTAGAGTTGAGATTGGTGATAAGATGATATTTACTCGTGGAATGGAAGGCTGTATTTTTGGCTATCCAATTGAAGAATGGCAAAAAATTGAGGCTAAGTTAGCCAAACTTCCACTGACTAAGAGAAGTGCACGTAAGTTTACGCGGCTTTTCTACTCAGGTGCGATGGAGAGTGAGTTTGACAAGCAAGGACGTGTTAATCTGACCATGACACTGAAAGAGCATGCCGCACTCATTAAGGAATGTGTAATTGTTGGTGTTTCCAATAGAATTGAAATTTGGTCAGCAGAACGCTGGAATGATTTCTCAGAGGAAGCCAACGAAAACTATGACGATATCGCAGAAGACTTGGATGACATCGAGTTATAAAATTATGAAATTCAAGCATAAAAGTGTGCTTTTACACGAAACAATAGACAATTTAAATCCAAAAGATGATGGTCTTTATGTAGATGCAACTTTTGGTGGTGGTGGTCATGCCCGATATCTACTCAGCAAGTTAAATAAGGGTACTGTGATTGGATTTGATCAAGATGAGTATGCAATTTCTATGGCAAAAGAGAGTTTTGCCAAGGAGTTACAGGTAGGAGCAGAACCTCGATTAATGTTGGTTCATGATAACTTCTGTCATTTGAAAGAAAATCTGGTAAAGCTGGGGATTTCAGATGGAATAGATGGTATTTATTACGATCTCGGAGTTTCGTCTCCACAGTTTGATCAACCTGAACGCGGCTTTTCTTATCGTTTCGATGCTCGATTAGATATGAGGATGGACCAAAGCCAAGAGTTAGATGCTTATACAATAGTAAACACTTGGTCACAAAAAGAATTAAGTGACGTTTTGTATAAGTATGGAGATGAAAAGTTTTCTCGTCAGATTGCTAGAAAAATAGTTGATCGAAGAAAAGAGAAGCCAATTGTAACTACTTTTGATTTAGTAGATGTGATTAAGGATGCCATTCCAGCATATGCACGACGAAGTGGGGGACATCCTGCGAAGAAGAGCTTTCAAGCTATTCGAGTTGCAGTTAACAATGAATTAGGTGTATTACAAGAATCTCTTGAAGAAGCAATTAAGCTATTGAAGCCAGGTGGTCGAATTAGTGTAATTACTTTTCAGTCTCATGAAGATAAAATCGTCAAAAAGATATTTAAAAAGTATTCTGAAGTCGAAATACCACGGGGAATGCCTATGGTACCGGCTGACAGTAAACCAACATTGCGATTGATTAGTCGCAAACCTATCATGGCAAGTAGCGATGAATTAGAGGAAAATAATCGCTCACACAGTGCCAAGTTAAGGGTTGCAGAGAAATTATAATTTTTAGTTAATATTTAAGGAGAAAAAGATGGCTGATAGCTCAGCAAGAAATTTAAATTATCAACAAAGTCAACAGCAGACTGAGCAGCCAAAGAAAGCAATTGTTCTTAATCCTAAAAGCGTTCCTTGGACAGCATTTGAAAAAAGTTTAGTCGTTCTAGGTTCACTCATTACATTAGGTTTAATGATTTTATTGGTTTCAGCTAGCATTTCCGCTACTAGTGCTCAACATAAATTAGCAAATGTTGAGCAAACAATAATTTCTCAAAAAAGTCATAACACTGATCTTCGTCAGAAGATTGGTGAATTAACGTCAACTACTAGAATTAATAAAATTGCCCGTGATCAAGGCTTGCACTTGGTTGAGAGTAACATTAGGAATGTCCGTTAATGAAAAAGTTTAATAACTTAAATAGAAATAGATCCAAAGCCCACGGCTACCGCTTTACGGTGGGGAGAATCCTCCAGCTAGTCTTGGCTTTGGTTTTTCTTGTATTTATAGGTAGATTTTTATATATAGGGATTTCAAATCAGGTTGCTGGTGAAAACTTAAATAAGCGTGTAAATCAGATTTATAGGCGAAATGAGGTTTTAAAGGCAACCCGAGGAACAATTTATGATAAAAATGGTTTAACTCTTGCTGAAGATGCGCATGTGTTTACTGTGTATGCCATCTTAGATAAGAGTTCAATTGATTATCATAATAAGCCAATGTATGTTACGAATAAACGCAAAACAGCACAAAAACTAGCTGAAGTGCTTCCTTTAAGTGAAGAAAAAATATATTCATATTTGACTCCGAAGCATAAGGCTTTCCAGGTTGAATTTGGTTCAGCTGGAACAGGCTTAACTTTATCTCAAAAAGAAAAAATTGAAGAGATGAAGTTGCCAGGAATTAAATTTATCGAAACTCCATCTAGGCTTTATCCAAATGGAAATTTTGCCTCTCACATTATTGGTTTGGCACAACCGCAAAAGAACCAAGGAAATAGTACTTTAGTTGGTACGATGGGAATTGAAGCATACTTTGATAAGCAATTAGCCGGTAAAGATGGGTATCGCGAAGCGTTTGTGGATGCAGAAAATTATCAATTACCTAATAGTCAAAAGAATGCACGTGCTACAAAAGATGGAGACAACATTTATTTGACACTTGATTCACGATTGCAAACTTATTTAGAAGTTTTAATGTCACAAGTGCAAGATAAATATAAGCCAAAAGCTTTAACAGCAGTTGTAGAAGATATTAAAACTGGTAAAATTCTGGCTGCTTCTCAGCGTCCTACCTTTAATCCTCAAACTAAAAAGGGATTAGATACATCATGGCGAAATATGTTAGTGCAGGATTCTTATGAACCGGGATCAGTTTTCAAAGTTTTAACTTATTCAAGTGCAATTGAAAGCGGTCATTACAATCCTAATGAACAATACAAGTCTGGAGCAGTCACTGTTCAAGGTTCAACAATTCATGACTGGAATAATAGTGGGTGGGGAAGCATTCCGTTTAGCCAAGCCTTTCCTCGTTCCAGTAATGTTGGTTTTGTAAAGCTTGAGCAAAAAATGGGCTCAAAAACTTGGAAAGAATATTTGAACAAATACCGGATTGGTAAAAAGACAGGGGTAACTCTTCCTGGAGAAACGGCGGGTATTTTAAACTTTTCTACGCCTTTAAATCAAGCTGTTACCGCATTTGGACAAGGGGTTAATGTTAATGCAATGCAAATGATGCAAGCATATAGTGCCTTGGCTAATAACGGGCAGATGGTAAAACCTCAATTTGTCGAAAAAATAGTTTCACCTTCTGGTAAAGTAGTAGAAAAGTTTCATCGTACAAAAGTCGGGACACCTATTTATTCTGCTAAAACAGCTAAAACTGTTTTAAAAGGAATGCAAGATGTTGTAAATGCATCTTATGGTACTGGTGCAGCTTATAAAATGCCAGGAAAGAGCATCGCTGTAAAAACTGGTACGGCACAAATAGCTGGACCTCATGGTGGGTATTTGACTGGGGATAATAATTATATTTTCTCAGTAGTTGGGGTAACACCTGCTAATAATCCTCGGTATTGTGTTTATTTAACCATGAAGCAACCACAAAAAATGTCTAAGCCAGCTGAAACAATTCTTGCTTCTATTTTTAAACCAATTATGAATCGATTGATTTCACTTTCTGACTCTTCAGCAAAGGTTAATGAAAAAGTAACCGTTCCAGCTTTAACTGGTAAAAGCGTTGAAAAAGCAAAAGAAGATGCTAATAATGCAGGAGTTTCAGTTGAAGTGATTGGAACTGGAAAGAATGTTAGTCGGCAGTCAGTAGGAGCCGGTGTAAAAGAAGATACTGACACAAAGATTTTCTTATATACTGGAGGACAAGTTACATGTCCAAATATGGTTGGCTGGAGTGAAGATGAGGTTAATAGCTTCATGACGACAACTGATATTCCAATTACGATTAATGGAAAAGGAAAAGTTACTAAACAGTCTATTCCGGCTGGGAAAGTAATTGATAAAAATAGTAAGCTATCTGTAAACTTAAAGTAGTAAAAGTTAAAGGAGTAATACAAAATGCAGTTTTCTTTGATACCGTTCATTAGCAGCTTTGCTCTTACGGTTATCTTCTTACCGTTGTTTATTGGTTTCATGCGAATGAAACATGAAGGACAAGTTATTAGAGATGAAGGCCCTAAGTGGCATGAGAAAAAATCAGGTACACCAACTATGGGTGGAGTAGTCTTTATGCTTGCCGGTGTTATTTCTACCTTATGGGTGTTGATTTGGCAAAAAGATTTAAATAAGACTGCATGGATTTTAATTATTGCTTTCTTAGGATACGGAGTTATTGGCTTTTTAGATGATGGAATTAAGCTATATTTCAAACGTAACTTAGGCTTGAGAGCATGGCAAAAATTATTAGGACAAATTATTATTGCCGCTTTAATTATTACACTAGCCTTTAGTGATCATTTTGCCTTTGAATTATATATTCCTTTTGCAGGAATGGTAAGAAATTCCTTCCTATTTAGTTTGTTTGTTCTTTTCTGGTTGGTTGGTTTTTCTAACGCAGTTAACTTATCTGATGGTTTAGATGGATTAGCAACTGGTTTATCCATTATTGCTTATGCTACTTATGCTTGGATAGCTTACCAAGAGAGAAATTGGGTTATCGTTGTATTTACTCTCAGTGTAATTGGTGGTTTAGTAGGTTTCTTCATATTCAATCATAAGCCAGCTAAAATTTTCATGGGAGATGCAGGTTCATTAGCTTTAGGTGGAGGATTAGCCACTGTATCGATTTTCCTTCATCGTCCATGGTCATTGCTTTTAATTGGAATTGTTTTTGTATTAGAAACTTTAAGTGTGATCTTACAAGTTATTTCCTTCCAAACTACTGGAAAGAGAATTTTTAAGATGACACCAATCCATCACCATTTCGAAATGCTTGGCTGGTCTGAATGGAAGGTTGATATTGTATTTTGGATTGTTGGTTTAATTGGAAGTATTATTTATTTAATTATCTGGGGTTAATTTTAAAATGAAAAAAATTAAGACATACGAAAATAAAAATATTTTGATTTTAGGCTTAGGAAAGAGTGGTTTTTCCGTTGCTAAACTTCTTTTAAAGCTTGGCGCTAAGCTAACTTTAAATGATAAAAAAGATTTATCTAATGATGATCGTGCTGCTGAATTAGATAAGTTAGGAGTTAGAGTTATTTCTGGATACCATCCAGTAGAGATTTTTGATGAGGAAAAATTTGATTATCTTGTTAAAAACCCCGGAATTCCTTATGAAAATCCAATGGTAGAGAAGGCCGAAAAATTAGATATTCCAGTTATTACTGAGCCTGAAATTGCACTTAATGTTAGTGAAGCACCATATGTTTGTGTTACTGGTTCAAATGGAAAGACAACTACGGTCATGCTTACCCAAAGAATTATGGATCATCATTTATCTAAAAATGGTGGTCATGCTTATGCAGTTGGTAATATTGGTGTTCCAATTTCAGAAGTAGTTGAAAAAGCAACTTCTAAAGATCTCCTAGTAGTAGAGATGTCTAGTTTCCAATTACTTGGGGTAACTGATATTAAGCCTAAAGTAGCTGCCATTGTTGATATTTATAATAATGTTCACCTTGACTACCATAAGACTTTTGACAATTATGTTGAAGCTAAGCTTAGAATTACTCAATCTCAAGATCAAGATGATTATTTCATTGCTAACTTTGATCAAAAGAATATTTTAGAAAAAGAGCTTGATAAGACAAAAGCTAAGGTTCAGACATTTTCAGAAACAGATAAAACTGCCGACTATTTTATTGGTGATGAATATCTTGAAAGCAAAGATGATCATCACATTATGAAGATCAGCGATATCAAGATCCCAGGTATTCATAACCAACAAAATTGTTTAGTAGCCATTGCCATTTCTAAATTAATGGGTGCAGATGATAGTGACATTCAATATGCATTAAGTACTTTTACTGGTGCGACTCACCGTTTGCAATATGTGATGACTTATAATGATCGTAAAATTTATAACGATTCAAAATCAACGAATATTGAAGCTGCTACTGTAGCTATTCCATCATTTAAAGAGCCTGAAGTTTTGATTGCGGGTGGATTAGATCGTGGATTCATGTTTGATTCACTGGTCCCACTATTTAAAAAGCATGTAAAATCAATTGTACTTTATGGCGAAACTAAATATCTTTTAGCTGATGCCGCTCGTAAAGCGGGTATTAAAGATATCGTAATTGTTAATACTTTACAAGAAGCTGTTCCGCGAGCATATGAATTAAGTGAAGCAGGAGATGTTATTTTGTTTTCACCAGCATGTGCATCTTGGGATCAATTTAACACTTTTGAAGAACGTGGAGACTTTTTTGTAAAATTTATTAAGGAATTAAAGACTAAATAAAAATGAGAGTAATTTTTTCTGGTGGCGGAACTGGTGGCCACATTTATCCAATTATGGCGTTAATTGAACGTTTGAAAGAACGTAAGTTAGTTACAAATGATGAAATTTTGTTTGTTGGGACTGATCGAGGATTAGAATCGAAGATTGTTCCTGCGGCAGGAGTTCCTTTTAAGACTTTAAAAATTAAAGGATTTGATCGAAAGCATCCCCTAAAGAATTTCGAAACAATCGAATTATTTATTAAAGCTACAAAAGAAGCAAAACAAATTATTAAGAACTTTAAACCTGATGTAGTCGTTGGAACTGGTGGATATGTATCAGGTGCCATAGTTTATGAGGCTGCTAAAATGCATGTTCCAACTATCATTCATGAATCTAATTCAGTAGTTGGACTAGCAAATAAGTTTTTAGCTCATTATGTTGATAAAATTTGTTATACCTTTGATGATGCTGCAAAGCAATTTTCAGAGAAAAAGAAATTAGTAAAAACTGGTAATCCACGCTCACAACAAGTTCTTGGTTTAAATAAAGAAAATGTTGATATTGCTAAAAAATGGAATTTAAATCCTAACATGCCAACGGTATTGATTTTTGGTGGCTCACGCGGTGCATTAGCAATTAATCAAATCGTTGAGAAGTCTTTACCAGAACTTGAAACAAAACCATATCAGGTTATTTGGGCAACTGGACAATTGTATTATGGCGATGTTAAGAAAAAATTAGCCGGTAAAGAAGTAAATTCAAATATAAAGATTGTTCCTTATATTGATAATATGCCAGGCTTATTACCACAAATGACATGCGTTGTAGCACGGTCTGGGGCAACTAGTTTGGCTGAATTTACCGCTCTTGGTGTTCCTGTAATTTTAATACCTAGTCCAAATGTAACGCATAATCATCAAATGAAAAATGCGCTTGATATGGAAAAAGCAGGAGCTGCTTTAGTTATTGCAGAAAATGATTTAAATCCTAATAACTTTGTTTCATCAATCGATCATATTCTACTCGATACAAATTATGCAAAGAAGATGAGTGAAGCATCTAAGAAATTAGGTGTTCCAGATGCATCTGATCAAGTAATTTCGGTGATGGAAAGTCTAATTAAAAATAAATAGTGAAAGGGAGTGAGGCATGTGGCTAAAAGAAAAATAACCAAAAAAGATCCTAAAAAAGAATTATCAGGATGGATTGATTATAAAAATAAGGCAAATAATAATGAAAAAAAACGGGTCTCTGCCTCACTAACTAAATTGCAAGCTGAACGTCGGCATGCTTTATTGACTCGATTAGGTTTTATAATTTTCTTTTCACTGTGTTGTATTTTAGCTTTAGGATACTATATTTCTCCAAAAGCAAATGTAGCAAGCGTACAGGTTAAAGGAGCCCCTGAATTAAATAGTAGGCAAGTAGTAAAGACTGTAGGTATTTCTCCTGAAAACAAGGTTGTCTTTTGTCTCTTAAAAGGAAAAGAATACAGTAAAAAACTATCAGCTACTTTCCCAGAAATAGAGAAAGTACAAGTGGGCGTCCAAAAAGCAAATCATTTGATTTTAAATATCAAAGAGCGACCAGTAATCGGATATATTCATGAAGGTGACGGCTATCGCAAAATCTTGGCGACTGGAAAAGTGGGTAGTCAAATTATCGCAAGTAATAAAATTGATAAAAATAAGCCTTTATTTACGGGATATAATCAAAAAGTTTCTCTTAGTGAAGATATCAAGGTTTATGCCAGTCTTCCACAAAATATCCGTGACCAAGTTAAAATGCTGAGTGGTGAAACACGAAGGCCAACGCAGATTATTTTGGTAATGAAAGATAATAATATAGTTATTGGAAATCTTTCTACCATTAAAAGTAAGATGCGCTACTATGACAAAATTAAAAGTCAGCTAAGAGAACCATCTGTAATTGATTTTGAAATTGGTGCTTATAGTAGACCGCTCACACAGGCAGAAAAAGTCAAATTAGGACTGACTTGATATTAGTGAGAACGTAAACCATATGTTAAAATTTATTGTATAGTTATGTTTTGGGGGCATTACCTTGGATAAAACTGATTTACTTGTAGGCTTGGATATAGGAACAACAAGCGTAAAAGCAGTAGTCGCTGACACTGCATCTAATGAAATGCAAATTATTGGTGCTGCAAATGGTCCTACTAAAGGAATGCGGCATGGAAAAATTGTTGATATTGATCAAACTGCTGAAAGTATTAGTGCTGTTTTAAAGAAAGTAGCGCAAAAGACAAATTCAAAGATTTATCGCGTAGTAACTGGAATTCCAGTTGGATTACTTCAATTAGAAAATGCTGTTGGATTAATTAACATTGAAGAAAATGGCAGAGAAGTTACTGATAATGATGTAAAACGTGTTTTAGTAACTGCTATTGATACAGCATTAAAAGATGGTCGAGAAGCAATTGCTTTCTTACCTAATAAGTTTTTAATTGATGGAAAAACTGATGTAGATGATCCAAGAAAAATGATTGCTCATTCACTTGAGGTACACGGTATATTATTGACGGCACCTAGTGCAGATTTACACAATATTCGTAAGGCCATCGAAAGAGCAGGATATCAAAATAATTTCTTTGTACCTACACCGTTAGCAATTGCCAGTGTTGCTCTTGATGAAGGAGAAAGAACCTTTGGTACAGTTCTTCTGGATCTAGGTGGAGGATCAACTACTGCTACTGTTATTCATGAAAATAAGATTAAGTATGCGACAATTGATTTAGAGGGTGGAATTGATATTACCAATGATATTTCAGTTGTTTTAAATACTTCGAAAAAAGAAGCTGAAAAAATCAAACTACAATTTGGTTATGCAGATCCAAGCTTAACTTCTAGTGATAACCAATTTCCAGTTAATGTAGTGGGTGAAAATGCTCCAAAAATGATTGATGAAGAGTATTTAAGTGAAATAATAAATGCTCGTCTTGATCAAACTTTCAGTCGAATTGGAAAAGGATTAAAATCTCATGATGCCTTCAAGTTGCCAGGTGGAGTTGTGATTACTGGTGGAAGTAGTGCACTCCAGGGAATTGATGACATTGTAAAAGAAGATTTTGGCGTAAAGGCTAGAATTTTTCAACCAGATCAAATGGGCCTACGCAATCCAATGTACGCTGCTAGCTATGGGGTAGTAAATTATGCTTATAGTTTGGCTGATATTGATTACTTGGTTAACAGTGTTATTTATGGAAACCAGATTACTTCTCCGGTTTCTAACCAATCTTCGTCTCAAGAAAATATGAAATTTTTCAAAAGACGCCTAACTCCTAGTGAAATGGAGCCCAAAGAAGATTATAATAAGACTAGTGCTACATCAACGGTCTCTACGTCTGAAGAGAATGATGATAATAAGAATAATAAAAAAGGAATCAAAGAATTCTTTAAGAAATTTTTTGATTAAATAAGGTGGTTTAGTAAATGGATTTTACTTTCGATTCTGATGACAACAAAAACGCAGTCATTAAAGTAATCGGTGTTGGTGGTGCCGGTGGTAACGCTGTAAACCGAATGATTGATGAAGGAGTACAGGGAGTTTCCTTTATCGCAGCTAACACGGACGTACAAGCTCTTAATAGTAATAAAGCAGAAAATAAGATTCAACTTGGACCTAAACTTACTCGTGGGTTAGGTGCAGGTTCTCATCCTGAAGTTGGTCAAAAAGCTGCTGAAGAGAGCCAACAAACAATTGAAGACTCTTTAAAGGGCGCTGACATGATCTTTATTACTGCTGGTATGGGTGGTGGTACTGGAACTGGTGCTGCTCCTGTAATTGCAAAGATTGCACGTGAAACTGGAGCGTTAACTGTTGGGGTTGTTACTCGTCCCTTTACATTTGAAGGTCCAAAGCGTTCAAAAAATGCGGCAGAAGGAATTGCTCAATTAAAGCAATATGTTGATACCCTGGTTATCATTGCTAATAATCGTTTATTAGAAATGGTTGATAAGAAGACACCAATGATGGATGCGTTCAAAGAAGCTGACAACGTTCTTCGTCAAGGTGTCCAAGGTATTTCAGATTTAATTACTTCGACTGACTACGTTAACCTTGACTTTGCGGATGTTAAGACTGTAATGGAAAATCAAGGTGCTGCCTTAATGGGAATTGGTCGTGCTAGCGGAGAAAATAGAACAGTTGAAGCTACTAAACTTGCTATTTCATCTCCATTACTTGAAGTATCAATTGATGGTGCTAAGCAAGTTCTGCTTAACATCACTGGTGGACCAGATTTAACTTTATTTGAAGCGCAAGATGCTTCTGATATTGTTTCAAAAGCTGCTGGAGATGGTGTAAATATTATCTTTGGTACGTCAATCAATGCAAACTTAGGTGATGAAGTAGTAGTTACTGTTATTGCAACAGGAATTGACTCAAAGGCTGAGGAAGAAGCTTCAAAACAACCAATGCGTCGTCCTTCACGTCCAGCCCGTCAAGAAGTAGTAACTCCTGAACGTAAGAGTGAACAACCAGAAGTATCTACTCCTACTCCAGCAGATAATGCTGAAGTTAAAGTAGAAAATACTATTTCTCACGAAGCTCCTACCCAATCTACTCCGGAAATAAAAGCAGAAAAGAAAGAATCTCAAGATACTTTACTTGACCCCACAAGCGTTTGGAAGCAAGATAGAAAAGAGAACAATCGTCCACAACCTGTAGAAAACAATGAAAAAGATGACGATGAATTTGATTCATTTAGTTCAGACGACTCCACTAGTATTTCTCAAATCGAAACTAGTGTAGATGATGAATCAGATAATGATATTCCATTCTTCAAACATCGTCGTCAAGATTAGTATTTGGAGGAAGAAATTATGGCTTTTGATAAATTAGGTAGATTTTTTGGTATTTCGGAAGATGATGAAATGAATGAAGTACCATATACCGAATCAGAAGAACAACAAGAAGAAATCCCTCAAACTCAAAAAAATGAGAGAAGAGCAAATGTTGTTTCTATTAATTCTGGTGTTAGTGCTACGAGTAAAATCGTTTTATACGAACCTCGTGTATATTCTGATGCAAAAGAAGTAGCTCAAAATCTTCTAAATAATAAGGCTGTTATTATTAATTTTGCACGTATGGATGATGAGCAAGCACGTAGAATCGTTGATTTTATTACCGGTACTGTTTATGCTCTAAACGGTGAAATTCAACGTGTGGGTGACAAGATCTTCTTAGCAACTCCACCAAAATTTGAAACTGATGGTAAAATTGCTGAATTAGTTGAAAAGAAAGATAAAATGGATTAATGGTATTTTCAATTGTAGGCTGGATATTACGTATTATTTCTGATTTATTAAATATCTATAGCTTTCTGATTGTTATCTATACTTTACTAACTTGGATTCCACGACTGCTTGTAACTAAAGTTGGGCGCGTACTAGGAAAAATCGTTGAGCCTTATTTGGAGATATTTGAACGTTTTATTCCTCCAATAGCCGGAATTTCCTTTGCTCCCGTTGTAGCTTTGTTAGTAATTTATTTTGTGAATAATTATGTCCTTTATTGGATAGCAAATATAATTAGGTACGTGTTTATTAGATAAAATGGAAAAAAGACAAGCTAGTAGTTTTTATCAACATTTTGATGAAAGTGAAAGACCGACGGTGGATTATTTCGTCGGTCTTTTTAATCAG
>DBFNNF010000345.1:0-2001 GCA_048407585.1 Lactobacillus johnsonii
ATGTATTATTTATATTTTCTGATAATAAAGGAACTCACGAATATCTAGTAACTCACATGCTACGTACTTCATTATAACATATATTCCAAATTTTATCATCATTATAAAAAGTGAACATAATATCATTTTTATAAGCATTAAAGTGAGTTTTAACATTTCTTGTTCCTAATGCTACTGTTTTTTCAAGTTCCTTAAGATTTATTTCATCATTAAGGAATCTTTGAATTGTAAAATCAGATATAAGTTCAAGACCTCTATCAGAAAATCTCCAAATTTTCTTAGTATATGTATCAACGCCATATACTGCTCTAGGAGTTCTTATAATAGAGTCTTTTCATATAGAACCATACATATCAGATATAATTGTCATTTGCTTTTGTAATACTCCAGATCCATACATATGAATATTTTGCCCAGTAGTAGTTTGAATAAGAGCTTTTTCATTTATTGGAACAATAGCTATAGCATGTTCAAATACAGTTAATAGATTTCCTCCTCAAGGAAGAATTTTTACTATACCTCCATATTGTCTATCTAAATCTTCATATGATAATCCTTGGAATACCTTATATGAGTTCTTAAAGTTTCCATCTACCTGAATATCACTAAACATTATACGAGTATCAAACTCGTCAACCTCATAAGGTACATCTATGTGCTTATAATTTCTTTTAAATCCTAGAGTAGTACTATATCCTCTATTATATAAGTTACTTTCTGGAATTTTAGCAGAAGATTTAGTAGACATACCTTGTATAGGATAAAATCCTCTTGGATTTCCCATTAATGCAATTTCTTCTGTATTAAACTCATCAATACTTCTAAGAGAAATATTATTATTAGATAATCCTTTAAATGTTACTCAACTTCCAATAGCTACTGCATTAATATCTCCAATATTTATATCATCCCAGTTTTCAGTATTTCTAATACCTTTAAAATTATCTTTTCAAGTATTAAAATCTACTATTGTATCATTTGTAGGAACTGTTTGAGAAGTGAAGTTTCTATGTAACCTAATAGTAGTTGTATAAGTAAAGCAATCACCACGATATAATATTGGAATCATACTCCAATTAAATTCTATAGAATTATCTTCCGCGTCTTTATAATCAGTAGTACAATCTGTAATATCTTTGTCTTTTATTACACTAGTATCTGTAGCATATCTATCAGATACTGCAAAGTAAGGAGAATTATCATCGATTCTTATTTGAAAATATTCTTTATTAAATGTTTCGGAATAATTTTTTATATAAACATTATATAATGATGATTTACCAAGTAAAGTGTTACATCCTACAAAATCAGTAAATACTCCTCTAACTAATTGAGCATCGCTTGATTCCATATCCTCTTTTCCAAAACAGGTTTGTTGTTTAATTTCTTCTTGCATTCCTGCTCTAGTACAAAAGATATTATCATTAATAATTTTCTGAGGAATATCCGAATCTATATATAAAAGTTCGCTTGTTGTTTCTGCATTCGTACTTGCAACATTTGTTAAATCTAAGGTATAACTTCTCCCTGATGCGTTATATTGATTAAACTTGTATGCTTCTACTAATTTATATCTATCTGAATTAAGTAGAGATTGCATTTGCTTATCGCACTTAACATCTGCTGATAATAATCCTGAATAGCTACAATTGTTACTATATATAAGTTTTGAATCATAATCGTTAATCAATACCTTATTTTTATTTACAAAAGATTCTGTTACAAGCTTTGGATTTTGGCCTCCTTCAGAAAGATCAAGACAAGGAACTCCACTTACAGTATCAACTCCTATAGATAACCCAGAGAATAAAAATGTTGGAATACGCTGTTGCCTAACAAAGTAGTATCCCTTAATATTTAGTTCTTTAAATTTATTAATTACAAATTCAGGGATTCTAATTTTTAATCCTAATGGCTTCACAGATTTTCCGTCATGATCAATAATAGTCTTATCTTTAGTAAATCTAAATACTCCTCTTGTATTTTCTAAAGTTTCTAAAG
>DBFNNF010000346.1:0-1765 GCA_048407585.1 Lactobacillus johnsonii
GAAAAGCAAAGTTAAAGGAAAGTAAGTAAATATAAAAAGGAATTCATTTTAGATCTGATGTTCTAGAGTGACTTTTCTTGTACAAGAAATAGAGCTTAGTCAATAATATAAATAAAGAAATAATTTTTCTAAAGGTACCACAAAAGTACCACAATTTTGATAAAGATTTGATTTTTTTAGAAAGCTAGTGAAAACTATGAAAGACGTTAAATCCCTTGATAACAGTGAAAAGTCGCAGTATGACACAGCTATCTTTGCTGGCGGTTGTTTCTGGTGCATGGTTGCTCCTTTCGATACATATCCTGGTGTCATAAAGGTCGAATCAGGTTATACGGGTGGAGTGGTGCCGAACCCTACTTACGAACAAGTTTGTACAGGATTAACTGGGCATACTGAGGCGGTTCGCATTACTTATGATCCAAATAAACTATCTTATGAGGATTTAGTTAATATTTATTGGCAAGTTACTGATCCAACTGATGCTATGGGACAGTTTCAAGATCGCGGCAGTCAATATCAACCAGTTATTTACTATAATTCACCTAAACAAAAAGAAATTGCTGAACAATCACGTAAATCTTTAGCAGATTCAAATAAATTTTCAGATCCAATTGTAACCCGTATTGAACCAGCAAAGCCTTTCTATTTGGCTGAAGATTACCATCAAGATTTCTATAAAAAAGATCCAGCTCGGTATGCTTTAGAAGAGGCCGGAGGGAGAGAACAATTTATCAAAAAACATTGGAAAAAATAGACTTGTTTTTAACTATAAATATCTTTACACTAGATACGTTATGAACATAGTAAAAGAGGAAAATTATGAGTACATTAGAAAGGCTTTCGCGGCGTCATATCTTAATTTCGAAGTTATCAGCAGCTTTGTTCTATGCTTTAGCCGTTGCTATCGCCTTAAATTTTTTCTGGCAACCTGGTAAGATTTATGCTTCTGGAATTACTGGTTTTGCCCAAATTTTGCAGTCTGTATCAGAACGATATTTGCCATTTACATTAGCTACATCAGTAATGTATTTTGTACTAAATATCCCATTATTTATTTTAGGATGGTTTAAAATTGGCCACCGTTTTACGATTTTTACTTTAGTTGCAGTTTTATTGGCATCTATCATGATGAAAATCATTGCTCCAATTAAGATGAGCTATGATCCAATTATTTGTGCAATTTTTGGTGGGGTAATTAATGGTGTTGGTACTGGGATAGCTTTAAAATCAGGTATCTCTACCGGTGGATTAGATGTCTTAGGGATTATTTTACGAAAGAAAACTGGTAAAAGTTTTGGTCAAATAAATATCTTTTTTAACCTAATTATCGTAATATGTGCTGGTTTTGTATTTGGATGGACTCGAGCTCTGTATACGGCTTTGAATATCTTTGTCAATGGTAAGGTAATAGATGCTGTCTATAATCAACATCAAAAGATGCAGGTATTAATCGTAACAGAACATCCTAAACATATTATTGATGGAATTCAGGCTAAAATGCATCGTGGGATTACTATTCTGCATGATGCCGAGGGTGCGTATAGTCATACTGAAAAGACGGTCTTATTAATGGTAATTGATAAATATGATATGTATGACATTTATAATATTGTCTTAAACAATGATCCTTATGCTTTCATGAGTTTAAGCGAAGTTTCGAAGGTATATGGAAGATTCAAGGAACAGACGCCAGTTTAGATGTTACTAGAAAACGATTATTTCACTTTATACAACAAAGGAAATGGTCGTTTTTCTTTAAAAATAT
>DBFNNF010000347.1:0-2412 GCA_048407585.1 Lactobacillus johnsonii
AAAAATGGGAAATCCTGTAGGAGTTAAAAGCGTAATGCGAAGTACTGTTTCTAAGTATGAGCAGGAGCAAAAAGAAAAATTTATTCAGGTAATGTCTGATCCTCGCATGCGTTATTCAGATGCTTTAAATTTCGTTGAGAACGAGATTAAACAATCGAAACGTATGGGTACATTCAATCATAAAATCTTGTGTTTTATGAATGATGGAGTTTATCAGCTGAATCGTGCAATCCAGGAAGTTTTTGGAATTGTATCAGCAGCTAAAAACGATAATCCTTCAGGAGGTGATGATACTGTTAATACGATTGAAGTTATCCTTGCTGATGGACGTCGTGTTAAAGTTCCGTATGGAGATATTGAACTTGCCGATTTAGGAGAGGGAAGTGTTATTTCTATCTCTTATAATGGTAATGACCATCATCTCTATATCAAAGGTAAGTGTCAGTTCAGGTTTACTACTCTGATGGATGACATTATTGATCGGACAAAAGAACTTCTTGCAACTGATTCTATTTATAAGAGTCAAGCATTAGAGATCTCTGATCTCGACAATCCCCTCGTCATGGATCTGTCAAATATTGATTGTGAAATGATGGTTCTTTCCGAAGATACAGCTCTCGGATTACGTCCTCTTAAATCTCGTATTAAGTATCCTGAAAAGTGTACTGAGCGAGGAATTCCTCTGAAGTATGGTGCATTGTTTGAAGGTCCTTATGGAACTGGTAAAACTCTGCTTGCCTTTAAGCTTATTCAGGAAGCTATTCAGAATAACTGGGTAAGTGTATATCTGAAAGATCCTACATTACTTGCTGAGACTATTCGTCTTTGTAAAGTAATCGACGGAACTGGTCATGGAGTTGTTATCTTCGTTGAGGATATTGACCAAGTAACTCGTGGCAAACGAGATGCT
The DNA here is from genome assembly GCA_048407585.1 of Lactobacillus johnsonii. GTDB lineage: Bacteria > Bacillota > Bacilli > Lactobacillales > Lactobacillaceae > Lactobacillus > Lactobacillus johnsonii_C. The sequence goes on from DBFNNF010000347.1 coordinate 911, forward strand.
GCTATGCAGGATATTCTGAATACTCTTGATGGTGGTGATACTAAGGGTATGAATGTAATTACTCTGTTTACTACTAACCATCTTGAGCTTATTGAGCCGACTTTTCTGCGTGGTAAGCGTATTGGCAAAGTTATCTCTTTAGGTGCTTTAGATGAAGCTACTGCTAAAGAGTTCATTGAGCGTTCTTTTGTAGGAGATTATACTCTTCAGGGAGATTTCTCTGCAGTATGTAAGCAGATCCGAGATTCGAACATTGCTCCTGCATTCATGGCTGAGATTGTAGAATCTGTAAAGAGTGATATGATCTTTATGGATGATACTAAGGTTGTATTACCTCAGTATATTAAAGTAGCAGTTGAATCTTATCTGCATCAAGTAGGTCTTGCTCAGAAGAAAGATATGACTGAAACTCCTGAAGTTAAATTTGCTGAATCAATTCGCGAAATTACTGGTATTGATCGCGTTGAGAAGAAAGTAGATGAACTTATTGAAATGCAAGACTAAGTGCTATGGAGAGCATATGCTCTCCTATGACACCTTTATTCTACCTTCACGTGGTGGTGTTGTAAGTAGATAGATATCGAAACCAAAGAATAAATAAAATGTAAATTATTTTAAAACAACTATGATAGTACAGTATTTTGACGTAATTCACTGTAAAACTCAGGAACAGGTAACGGCAGTAATTAACAAACTTCATTCTGAACAAGGACTTACTTGGATGCACGATGATGAAAATCCTCTTATCGAAAACCCTGCAGATTTTGAAATAGAACAGAAGTTCTTTAAAAATATTAATGAAGAAGAAAAGGAGGAGTTTTATATTGTAACGGTGAAATTCCCTGAATTAGATAAGTGTATTGTTCACATATCTCGAAAGGAACATAATACGGAAACAATGCGAGCCGCTCTTGCAGAAACTGATGAGGAAGAAAGTTCTGCAGAAACTGTTTTCTATGAAGCTGAAGAATTTCTTGGGAGTTTTATAGGAAGCGATCTCTTTGGAGTATTTTCTATAGACTACGAAGTCTATGATACTGAAGATAATCATATCTGTAGTATTAAGAATAAAAAGGAACTTTCTGAAATTTATAATAAAGCTATAGAAGAAGGAACTACATTTGTTGTCTACGTCGGTAGTGAAAAAGTAGAAATCAATTCTGAGCATAATATTGATTATTATGATGAAAAAATTGCATTCTAATCGAGAATACTGAAATCAATTAAAGGAAAATGATAAAGTATTAGTAAAATCTAAAGACTGGTATGATAAAAATGCCGTTGAAGAACTTACAGGTTTAAATGTTCCTATAGGTCCCAAATTTATTCCAGCAATGACTGAAGACTGTAATAAATTCTTGACAGTTTCTAATATTATAGGTTGGAGTAGTAAAAAAGACTTACGCTTTGAAATTAAACATAACTGGTATACATACTCAAGTCTTTTTGTTCATAAGCTAATTATTCGTAACTATAGAATTTTATTGTAATAATTTTTTAAA
>DBFNNF010000348.1:0-5596 GCA_048407585.1 Lactobacillus johnsonii
TTGTTAACCAACTTTCACGTGATAGATAGTAATTAATAAAATGATCTAATGTAATAAACTTATCTCTTACTTCAATATGAAAATTTGCTTGTAATTTATCAGCAATCTTTTCAAAAAAGATAAAATCATTATAGCTTAACAGTTCTTCAACGATTGCTTTTCCTTGAGAATTTAACACTAAAGCTCCATTAAATGCAACAACATACTGAGTAGAATCCTTTAAGTTCAATTCATTAAGATAGTCCTTAATACCTGGAAATGGTCTACCTGAGCAAGGAACTATTTTTATTCCCATCTCTGATGCCTTTTGAAGAGCTTCCTTTGTTTTAACACTTATTTCTTGTTTATCATTTAATAAAGTTCCATCAAGATCTACAGCAATTAATTTTATATTCATTAGTTTTTCTCCTTATGTAATCGGTTACTCTCCTTCCTATTATACAAAAAATGCATAAAAAAAGACGACACTACCTCCCTGTTAATACAAGAAAGTAGGCGTCGTCAGATATTACTCGGTTAAATTGGTGAACACCATCACCATATTAAATTTTAAATAAAGCCAAAAATAATTAGTTTGAACCCATTTCTTCTTCAACAACCTTAGCAACTTCTTCACAGTACTTGTCAGCTAATTTTTGTGTTGGAGCTTCAGTCATTACACGAAGCAAACTTTGAGTTCCAGATGGACGAACAAAAATACGTCCTTCATCACTTAATTCTTTTTCAACCTTTTCAATGGCTTCAGTAATACGTTTGTGTTCTTTCCAGTCTTTTTTATTTTCAACAGGAACATTAATTAAACGTTGTGGGTATTCTTTAAAGTCACTCAATAATTCACTGAGGGATTTACCGGTATCCTTCATTACATATAATAAATGTAATCCAGTAAGCATCCCATCACCTGTGTTGTGGTAGTCGCTGATAATAACGTGACCTGATTGTTCTCCACCAAGATTATAACCATTAGCTCTCATTTCTTCTGAAACATAACGGTCACCAACTTGTGTTCTTATATTTTTAAGGCCACGTCTTTCCAAAGCCTTTGTAAAACCAAGGTTACTCATTACAGTTGTAACAATTGTATCTTTCTTTAAGCGACCATGATCAGCAAGATATGAGCCAATAACGTACATAATGTGATCACCGTCAACTTCGTTACCATTTTCATCGACAGCAATACAACGATCAGCATCCCCATCAAATGCTAAACCTAATTGAGCACCTTGTTTTACAACTTCTTCTTGTAATTTCTTAGTATGAGTTGCACCCACATGATCGTTAATGTTTAAACCATCTGGATGAGTTGCAATGGTAGTAAAGTCAACTCCCATATCAGCAAATAATCTTGAAATCAATGCGCTAGCAGCACCATTAGCGCCATCGACAACAACTTTAATTCCACTTAATTCTTCTGGTAAAGTATTTTCAATAAATTGTAAGTACTTAGATGCACCTTCATGATAATTCGTTACAGTTCCCAAACCTTCTGCAGAAGGACGTGGAAGCTTATCCTCAGGTGTATCAATCAATTTTTCAATTTCTTCTTCTTTAGCATCAGATAATTTCAAACCATCACTACCAAAGAATTTAATACCATTATCTTCAACCGGATTGTGTGAAGCTGAAATTTGAACACCAGCATCTGCACCTTGGGCACGTACTAAGTAAGAAAGACCAGGAGTAGTAATTACACCAACTTCTAAAACTTCAATTCCGACGGAAAGTAAACCAGAAATCAATGCGTACTCTAACATTTGTCCAGAAATACGTGTATCACGAGAAACTAATACCTTAGCTCTTTCTCCATCTTTTTTATCCTTAGTAAGAACGTATCCTCCATCACGACCTAATTTAAAAGCCATCTCTGGAGTTAAGCCAGCATTAGCAACCCCCCGTACACCATCTGTTCCAAAATATTTAAGCATAATTTTTAACAACCTTTCCTTGTTTTATTCTTTTTTAGCAGTAGTATCAGTTACTTTTATATGAACCGGTATTACTGATGGTGATGCCTTTACAACGCCATCTGGCAATTTAAGTGCAACATTTTTCGTAATATCATGGTCAATGCCACTTAAATCCACCTTTAAAGGAAGAGACGTGATTTTTTTGAGCGTATTTTCATCACCATATATCTCAATATTTTCTTTCTTTGCAGTTAAAGAATAAACATGAGTCGAAGATTCATTCTTCGAAGTTACATTTATCTTAACCTTCTTCTTAGATAAGCTAATTGGGATAGTAATATATGCCGTTACTGGATCCATAACGACGTTAAGCTGATGTCCATCTTTATCAAGTGCTACCAGCATTTCTTCACGTTCAAATGTGCTGTCTATTCCCTTTGGTAAATTTGCCCGAGCTACTACTCGATCAACTTGGTTAACTTCGCTTTTAGCTCCAGTAATATTAACTACTTCTGGATCACTTTTAGCAGTTCCAAGATTATACCCACGAGCTACAGCACTCTTATTATACTCTATTTGTACAGGAAGAGTACGTGATTTTCTTTTTTGAATATTTACGCGCACTTTACTTGGACTAATATTATAAGTTAATTGACTACTTAAACCATTTACCTTAATTGGTACAGTATGCTCTCCTGTTTTTAAATGGCTTAAATCAATGTAGACACGGAAGTTTTGAGTATTAATAGTAGATGTAACTAAAGCATTCGATCCTTCTAAAGTTAAATTTACTTTTTCAGGATATCCCGTCACATAGTACTTATCCGTATTAACTGAAACTTGTAAGGGTGCCCTAATTACCTGGGTTTTAGTTGCAGTTTTTAAGGTTTCTTCACGTCGGCCTTGAGTAACATAACCTTGCTGATTAGATGCTACATAAACAGCTAATAAAATAGCCAAAATCAAAGCAATAATTCGATAGAACCAAGGTTTATCAAAAAACTTTTTCATTTTTTATTTGACCCCCAATTCCAAACATGATTTACAATTCTTTGATACCACTTTGGCTTTTCTTCTTCCTCTTTTGGAACTAATTGAGCATTTAAATATTTCAAATATTCTTCTCTAGTTAGATCAAGCATAAACTGGCTATTACGAGTAATAGTTACCCCACCTGTTTCTTCTGAAACAACGATAGTAATTGCATCGGTAACTTCTGAAATACCGACAGCTGCACGGTGACGTGTCCCAAGCTTTTTAGGAATCATACTGTTATCAGAAAGAGGTAAATAAGCTGCAGCAACTGCTATTCGATTATTGCGAATGATTACGGCACCATCGTGCAATGGCGTATTAGGTATAAAAATGTTGATTAATAATTCTCCGGTGATATCAGCATCAATTGGAATACCGGTTTCAATATAGTCCTCTAGTCCTGTATTTTGTTGAATCGTGATCAAAGCACCGATTCTTCTCTTTGACATATACTGAATTGCTTTATCTAATTCTCCAATCATCTTTTCGGCAGCTTGCTTTTCAGTCATTGTCGTCCCACCAAAAATTGGTGATCTACCTAAATGCTCTAAGCCACGCCTAATTTCTGGCTGGAAAATAACAATTATTCCAATTACTGACCAAGAAAGAATTTGATCGACAAAATACGTTAACGTATGTAAATGTAACAACCCAGCTACAATTCTGACCAGAATAATTAATGATATTCCTTTAACTAATTGAACTGCTTTGGTCCCTCTTACCAACATAATTAAACGGTAAATAATGTACCATACAATTAAAATATCAATAATATTCATCAGGTTTTGCCAGGTAAATATTTGCTCAATATTAAACTTCATTGCCACCCTCCTAAAATTCAATTATACCTAAACCAAGCTCTTATCGACCATACATTTTAAATTCGAGAAATAGATCATTATATTCTTGAATTTTCTTTGGACCTAAGTCTTGATAAACTTGTAAATTTTTCATTGCTTGTTTACTTGGATAAAATTGTTTATCGTTTTTTATTTCCTTTGGTAATAATTCTTGAGCTTTCACATTAGGAGTTGCATACCCGATATACTCTGCATTCTGAGCAGCATTTTTAGGATCAAGCATAAAATTAATAAAAGCATAAGCACCCTTTTTATTCTTTACGGTCCTAGGAATGACAAAATTATCAAACCATAAGTTTGAGCCCTCAGGTGGCACTACATAATGTAAGTGTTTATTATCGTTTAGCATTGTACGAGCCTCTCCAGACCACGTTACTCCAACAGCAGCTTCATTTTGAATCATATACATTTTTAATTCATCTGAAATAATTGCTTTTACATTGGGTCCGAGACCGTCCAGTTTTGTTTTTGCTAATTTTAGATCTAAGGAATTAGTAGTATTTAAAGACTTTCCCATAGACGCTAAAGAAAGTCCCATAATATCTCTAGCAGAATCAACTAATAAAATATTATGCCGATAATCTTTGGACCAGAGATCATTCCAATGCTTTATTTGCCCAGGTTTTACAAATTTATCATTATATACAATCCCTAACGTTCCCCAAAAATACGGAACAGAGTAGGTATTTTTTGGATCAAAAGAGTGATGTAAAAACTCACTCCCAATATTTTTGTAATTTGGAATTTCTTTAGTATCAATTTTATCAAGCAATTTAGCTTTTCGCATTTTTGAAATCATGTAATCGGAAGGAACACAAATATCGTATGCAGTACCACCTTGTTTTATCTTCGTGTACATTGCTTCATTAGAATCAAATGTTTCATAAATTACATGATATCCAGTTTGTTTTTCAAATTTCTTGATTAACTTGGGGTCAATGTAATCACCCCAATTATAGATAATCAAATTTTTATTATTAGAGCTAACACCATTATTATTTAATTGTTTAGCCCCAGCTTCTAAGCCAAAGCAGACTAACAAAATAGTCACTATTCCAATTAATAGCTTCTTCATTGTGCACGCCCCTTACCAATATGGGTTTTATGATTAGTAATTACATAATAAATAAGTACTAAAATCATTACAAAAATAAACATCACAGTACTCAAGGCATTGATTTCTAGGTTAATTCCTTGGCGCGCACGTGAATAAATTTCTACTGACAATGTTGAAAAACCATTTCCTGTCACAAAAAAAGTAACTGCAAAATCATCTAAGGAATAAGTCAAAGCCATAAAAAAGCCAGCTAAAATCCCAGGCGTAATAGCTGGGATCATTACCTTGCTGTAAACTTGCCAAGTGGATGCACCTAAATCTCGAGCAGCATCTACTAAAGAATAATCAAATTCTTTTAAGCGGGGCAAAACCATTAATACAACAATGGGAATTGAAAAAGCAATGTGGCTCAATAAAACCGATCCAAAACCTAAGCCAATTCCTAAAAAAGTAAAGAAGATTAAAAAACTCGCCCCGATAATTACATCTGGTGATACCATCAAAACATTATTTAAGGCTAATAGAGTTTTACGCCCTTTTTTATTTTTAGTCTGACTAATTGCAATCGCTCCAAAAGTACCAATTATAGTAGCAATCAAACTAGATAAGAGAGCTAGTAAAATTGTTTCTAGAAAGATAGCTAATAGCCTATTATCATTAAAAAGATCCTGATAGTGACTGAAAGTAAACTTTTCAAAATGATCCATATTATGACCACTTGAGAAAGAATAAAATAT
>DBFNNF010000349.1:0-1873 GCA_048407585.1 Lactobacillus johnsonii
ATGTGAAAATAAAATATTGTTACATTTATTAAAAATGCTTATTTACTAATCTTAAAGATATTACCCTTCAAGATTACTCCTACTTGCTAACTAAACGTAAGGGGCTTATAATACCTACCATTGTAATGTTTAAATCTACAAGGAGAGGTGAATTTATGAGTCCTTTTTTCTTATTCATTTATTTAATTTTGGGTGGGATCTTAGGAGGTCTGCTATCAACAATCGCTAGCATGGCTTCTCTAGCAACTTACCCAATACTTTTATCCGTAGGCATTCCGCCCGTGTATGCCAACACAACCAATGATGCTGCTTTAATTTGGACTGGAGTTGGTTCAACTGCATCATCCCTGAAAGAATTAAAAGGGCATTGGAAAGAAGTAAGTTTCTATTCAATCTTTACAATTGCTGGATCAGCTTTAGGATGTATGCTTTTAATACAATTTCCTGGGAAAATATTCGAAAAAATTGTTCCGTTTTGTATCGCTTTTTCTGGTCTAATGATTTTATTCAGTGGAGAAATTCATCTGGAAAAAGATGGTAATAATCGACTTCTTCAGATTATATCTTTACTTTGCTTAGTGATTACTGGTATCTATGCAGGATATTTCGGAGCAGCAAGTGGTGTTTTGATGCTCGTTATCTTGAATGCCATCAGTGATGATAACTTTTTAACTGTTAACGCGATGAAGAACATTATTGGTGCTCTTTCAAACTTAGTTGCTTTGATAATTTATATGTTTACTGCAAAAATTTATTGGAATTCGGCTATTCCATTGGCTATTGGTGCCTTAATTGGGAGTTATTTCGGTCCTCAAATCATGCGTCATATTCCTGTTAAAATTATTCGATTAGGAATTGCCGTTTTAGCTCTTATTCAAGCAGCTTACTTTGCTTATACTGCATATAGATAAAATATTTGTAATACGTAAAAAGCTCTACCTGTGTAAAGGTAGAGCTTTTTGAGTTGCTTCTGAATAATTTGTCCTGTCATTTCAACTTATATCATCGCAAGCGGCATTTTTTCAGTCGGTTGCGGAAAGTCATTATCAATTAGTTTTATTTCATCGGGAGATAATTTAATATCCTTAGCAGCAATATTTTCTTTCATGTGTTTAACATTGCCTGCTTTTGGAATAGATAAAATATTTCCATTTCTCAAAGTCCAAGCAAGTATCACTTGATGCGGCGTTACATGGTGAGCGCGAGCAACAATCTTAAGATTATTAGTAATTCTGATTGAATTACCCTTACCTGAATTAAATGGAGAATATCCAATAAAGCCAACCCCGTGCTTTTCTTGCCAAGGTAAGACGTCGTACTCTACCCCTCGCTCAGAGAGATTATATAGATCTTCATTAGCAAAACAGTCTTTTCCGCCAGGAACGCCAAATAATTCTTCTAAATCAGCTACATCAAAATTTGACACGCCCCAATGACGAATTAGTCCTTCTTTTTGTAATTCTTTAAGTCCCCGAACCGTTTCAGATAAACGCTTGTCTCCGCGCCAGTGGAGTAAATATAAATCTAAATAATCGGTCCCTAATCTTTTTAAGCTTCTTTCTAAGCTTTGCCGTTCTAATTCTGGAGAAGCATGATATGGATAAAATTTCGAAATTAAAAAGATTTTACTCCGGTCATATCCTCTAAGTGCCTCGCCAACTAGCTTTTCACTTTTTCCGTCACCATACATTTCCGCAGTATCTATTACTTTAATTCCATGATCTAAACCATAGCGAAGTGCAGTAATTTCATCTTTTTTCTTTGAAGTGTCTTCGCCGATTCCCCAAGTTCCCATACCTAAACCTGATAAATTACTTTCCTGAAAACTCTTCTCCATCTCTTCTCACCTCACCTAAATTTTACCGCAGAAAAA
>DBFNNF010000350.1:0-1937 GCA_048407585.1 Lactobacillus johnsonii
ATAAAATTGAAAAATACATCAGGATTGAACCTAATAAAACAAACATGTGCCAAATCACATGGATGTAGGGAACGCCGCGCATTGAAAATAAAATGGCACCGACGGTATAGGCAATTCCGCCCCAGACTAAGAGCCAAAATCCAGTTGGCCCAAGAACTGGGTAAAGGGTACTGGAAGCAATAATTACAATCCAGCCCATTAATACGTAAAGGATAGTATCTAAAACAACATGTTTTCCCTGATTAAAGATATAAAATAAAATGCCAAAAATGGCCAGGGCTAAAATAATACCAAACATTACCCATCCCTTTACACCGCCAATTGCGACTAAGGTATAAGGGGTATAGGTTCCAGTAATTAAAATAAAAATTGAAGAGTGATCGAATATTTGAAACACTCGCCTAGCTCGAGTAAAAATCAAACTATGATAGAGTGTTGAAAAAAGATAAAGGATAACCAAACTAGAGCCATAAAGAGTAAAAGCTGTCACCCTCAGGGTACTTCCTGTATGGGCAGCTTTCACAATTAAAACTACCAATCCTGCAACAGCTAGCCCAAAGCCAATTCCATGAGTAATAGCACTAAAAATGTTGTTCAAAATGTTATAGGTTTTAGACCGATTTTTGGGTTCTTGCCACAATTGTTTAAAAGACATTCATTTATTCCGCCTTGTATAATAACTTTATAATCTATTTAATAAATTTTAACTCATTTTTGTATTTTTGATATACTTGAGGTTGTACTTAATAAATTCTAACATAGAATAATAATTATAGAAGAATAGGGGATAGCACTTAGAATGGCTAAGATTAAAGTAGTAACTGATTCCTCAGTTCAATTAACTCCTGAAGAAATTGATAAATACGATATTACAGTCGTTCCATTAACTATTACTATCGATGGTAAGACTTACACAGATGGCATTGATATCAGTCGAGAAGAATTTGTGAAAAAGATGGATGAGTCTGAAGAATTACCTAAAACAAGTCAACCATCAATCGGAATTTTTGAAAAAGTATTTAAAGAATTAACTGCCGATGGAAGCCAAGTAGTAGGAATTTTTCTTGCTCGTTCTTTAAGCGGGACAATTGAAGCTGCTAGACAGGCTGCTGACATAATTGGAAAGACTAAAGAAGTAACTTTAATTGATTCTGAACTAACTGACCGCGCAGAAGCTTATCAAGTGCTGGCCGCTGCTAAGGATGCACAAGCAGGTAAGAGTCTTGAAGAAATTGTAAATCATGTTGAAGACCTTAAAAAGAAGCAAAAATTACAGATGATGGTAGTTAACCTAAATAACTTGATTAAGGGTGGACGTCTTGGCCCACTAGCTGGTAAAATTGCTACTTTACTAAATATTAGAATTGAATTGCATATGCCAGGCGGAAATTTAGACGTTGCTAAGAAAGGCCGCGGAAAGAAGTTTTCTAAGAACTTTGATAAACGTGTTTTAAAAGATATTGAAGAACATAAACACGCTATCAAAGAAGTAGCAATTTCTTATGTTGATACGCCTGAAGATATGGAAGTTTGGACTAATGAAATTAAAGAAATTAATCCTGATATTAAAGTATTAACTCGTGTTACTAGTCCAATTATTGCAACTCATGCTGGTAGTGGTGCCTATGCAGTATTCTATACAACGGAGGACTTTTAATGGCTTATCGTGAGAGCTTTTATCGTTTTTTAATGACTCAAAGAAATCCTGATTCTTTAGATGATATTGCTGAATTTGCTAACAATGCTCAACATGACAGTTCTTTTCCAAAACAAGAGGAAGACTATGAAAAATTGTCAGAATATTTAGAATTAAATGCTGGTTATTTACCAAGTATGAGCGTTTTTGACAAGGCATATCAATTATATTTAGATAATATGAACTGAGGCTAATATGGCAGAAGTAGAACCAAATAATTCTCATCAAAATAAAGAAATTT
>DBFNNF010000351.1:0-2953 GCA_048407585.1 Lactobacillus johnsonii
TTTTTCTGATTAATGTTAATCTTCCGCCGCATTTGCCGCATCTATATTTTTTTATATTTACTTTACGAACACGAGGATATTGAAAATGACAATTTTTACATTCATAAATATAGTTTCGCTTTTGTCGACGTCGTAAACCAATATCAGGCGTATAACGACTGCCTCCAACAGCAGCAAGCAAATTTTTAAAATCACGATTGCGATGTTGATAACCGCGACCTGCTAAATGCAAATGATAGTGTGTTAACTCATGCTTAATTATTCCAACCAAATCTGCATAATATTTTTCATCTAAAAAATGGCCATTAATATCAATATGATGGTCATTTAAAAAATATCTTCCGCCCGTCGTTGTCATTCGATTATTAATTTTAACTTCATGTTTAAACGGAACATGAAAATACTTTAAAGATATTTCTTCTACTAACTTTTGTAACTCTGCTTGATTCATTATTTTCGTATTAATTTTTGATATATTCCAGCCTGTTTTGGAGAAGATATTCTTCTCTTTAAATCAGTCACAATTCTTTGCTTTAAAGACTGTTTTCCATCTATCCACGTTCCAGTAAACAAGTGAATGGAATACGAATTCTTACTTGGATTACACAAAAATCCATCTGAATAAACGTGGATTCCATCTTTTAAGACCTGCTCCTTATTGCCTATTTTTAGACCATAATTTTCTTTTAAAATATCAGTTACTGAAATACTATTTACGCCTGCCATTTGATCATTCTTATCAAAAGTAAAATCTCGATTATTGTAATAATTAAGAATATCTTTCATAAAAGGATGATTCATTTCAGCACCAAAAATAGCAGCTGACAAGTACTCATTGTTTTCAAAGCCAATAAAAGCCCGATTATTCAAAAGCGGATCTAATTTCTTAAGTACCCTAACATCTGTATCTAAGTAAATGCCACCTTGCTCATAAATCACACGGGCTCTAATATAGTCAGAAACAAATGCCCACTTTTTAGCTTGATAGGCTTGTTCAATATATTTATTTTCATGTATGTTGAAATTATTTTCATTCCATTCAACAATTTCATAGTCTGGCAATTTATTTTTCCAGGTTGCAATGCATTCTTCAATTAAAGATGATTTAGGGTTATTTCCTACCCAAATATAATGGATTTTTTTAGGAATCATTTTTATCTTTTAATCTTTCTAAAAAAGCGAGTAACAAATTCAATCATATCTTGATTAAAATCTAACTTCATCATAAACATAATTGCTGCATAAATAATTAACATCAAAATTGATTTAACTGCCATATTTAAAAAGCTTGACGTAATTAAATTTGGCATTAACATGCCAGCAATTAAGGTAATTATTCCAATTAAGAAATATTTCGGTACATCAGAGAAGGCATCTTTAAAATTATAGTCATCTCTAACGATCCAAAGTCGTAAAATTAACACTACAAATTCTGTGATTAAAATTGCCACTGTAGCACCGCCGGCTCCATATGGTCGATCTAGTATAGCTGCTAAAACTAATTCAATTATGGCCCCAATTACAACTGGAATCGCATATTCTTTATCTCTTCGATTAGCAAGTGCAAATTGATTAGCAAAGACCCCACCTATCGGAATCATAATAATTGTTAGTGCAAAGAAGAACATTAGTGGTGTCATCGGAATAAACTGTTTTCCAAAGAAGAAAGGTACAAACTGCTTAGTATTTGCCATGATAATTACAGCAAATAAGGTTCCAAGCATTGTAGTTGCTTCAAGCGATTTCTTTAAAACTACCTTTTGGGTTTCTTTTTCTTCACTAGCCATCTTCGGCATAATCACCAAGGAGATACTAGTAATTACTCCTAATACCATATTTGAAATTCGCTGTGAATTATCATAAAAAGCCACCTGAGTTGAATTGCTGAAGAATCCTAAAATTGGCTTATCAAGAGATGTGTAAATCTGTGTAGCAATCTGAGGAATCATCAAGGTTATAATCGAAATAATTGTGGTCTTATATTTATAAAAATGTCCTACTGGTCTTCCGACATAACGATGAATATCAAGCCAAAACACAAAAGATCCTAGCATGGTTGAAACTGACATAATCAGGAAGTATTTCCAAAGATCTGCAGGTGATTTAATTAAGAGTAAAATCAGAACTACACTGGCTAATTTAACAATCGTATTTTTTAATACAACTCTACCAAAATCAGCCAATCCTTGAAAGAACCAAGAAATATCAACTTGAGCTGAAATCAAATATGGAACCATTAAGATTAAATAGTTCCAATATTGAACATGGAAAATATTCGTAATTAATAAAGTGATTAAAATAGTCACTAAACCTGCAATTGCTTGAAAATACCACAATCCCCAAAAAGCTTCAGTTAATTCTTGAGGGGTCCCATAAGTTCTCGTTCGCGATACGGTACGAATACCAATATAGGAAACTGATAAAGTACAAAATACCATCAAAAATTGGACAGTATTATTTACACTGCCATAAATACCATAAGTCTTAGGCCCTAACACTCTTGATAAGTATGGAACGGTGATCAGCGGTACTAAAACTAGAAAAATTTGATAGACCGTATTATATAAAATATTAAGAAAAGTTCGCTTCACTACTTTTTCCTCTAAAAATTCTTCGTCATGTAATCAAAGATAGGCTCACAAGAATCAATATCTTCAACTTCATCAATTAATTCACGCCAATAAAAACGCTGATTTTGGTATTGCTTATCATCAGGATGTCTCAAAACTTGCAGAAGTTCTTTTTGTGAGTTAACACAAGGTCCCGGCGTAACATCTTCGTAGGGACTTAATAATAAACCGCGTACTTTTTCGTATTGCTTCAGATAATTAGTAATAAAGATAATTGGTTTATCCAAATACAAGTAATCAAAATAAATTGATGAAAAGTCAGTTATTAAGAAATCAGTATCTCCAAGCAATTCATATAAATCAAGGTTATTTTTAAAAAGATA
>DBFNNF010000352.1:0-2035 GCA_048407585.1 Lactobacillus johnsonii
CTTAGTCATCTCTAAGCCATTATTTTCAGCTAACTGAATCTGCTCTTTAGCTTGCTTAATTTGTTTCTGTGCAGCTTTAAAATTATTATTAACTTCTGCTTTTTTTAACTTACTATTCTGCCCCAAAGAATTAGTAAGTCTTTCTTTTTTATTATCGATAAATTTTTGATATGTACTAGAATACGGAGCTAGATCTTTAGTTTTATTAAATCGAATTCGGGCAATACTATAATTTTGAGCCTTAAAGGCACTTTTCTTAACTACCGCAATTCCAGAAAGCTGACCTGTCCCAACATTGGTTTGGCCAATTTCACTTTTGTCTGTATATTCACTTGGCCGCATAAAACCAACAATCTTAAACCTACTATTTTTCAGATTAGAATGTTCATTTAAAGTAATCCATTCCCCTAGATGATACTTATCTCTAAGTAAATAGCTAATGGCAATTTGGTTATCTTTCTTCGGAAGGTTCCCACTAATTAATTGACTAGTAGAAATATTTTTACTCTCTGATAAAACACGTAGGCTAGTCTTTGAATTATTGATAGTTGTATCCTGTAAATATCCAAAGTCAATAGTAGCTTTTCTTGCCTGTTTCTTAATAGTTTGTGTATCGTTTTTATCTAACCCATAGTTTGAGCTAACTGTTAAATCTGCTAAATTTACATCTTGATAATAAGTCTGAGCAGTATTTCTCATATCTGGACCAGCCATTTTTAGTCCAATAAAAGCAAAAGCACTAACTGCCATTAGTAGTAGAATTCCGACGAAGCGGCCCCATGAATGATTAAGCGAGCTGAGAGCATCCTTCCATAAAATTCTTCTGTTCATCTCACTCACCTACCATTCAATTTGGGCAATATCTTGCGGAGAAGAATTATTTTCAATTTGCTTTACTTTTCCATCTTGAATCCTAATTACTTTATCAGCAATTGAAGCTAAAGCTGCATTATGAGTAACAATAACCACGGTAGAATTTTTCTTTAAACTTCGATCTTGTAAAATCTTCAGTACTTTTTTACCGGTCTGATAGTCTAAAGCCCCCGTTGGTTCATCGCAAAGTAATAGCGATGGATTTTTAGCAATGGCACGGGCTATTGCTACTCTTTGCTGCTCACCACCAGATAATTGGGACGGAAAATTGTTAATCCGATTTTCAAGACCTACTTCTTTCAAAGCAACTTCAGCATCAATTGGATTAGCGACCAATTCATTTGCAAGTTCAACGTTTTCTTTCGCGGTTAAGTTAGGAATTAAGTTATAAAATTGAAAGATAAACCCAATTTCATTTCTACGATATTTAGTTAATTGTTTAGCAGAATACTCAGCAATATCCTTGCCATTAACTATAACTTCACCTTCACTAACATTTTCCATCCCGCCTAAGATATTTAATAATGTTGATTTTCCTGCTCCTGAAGAACCTAAAATAATTACTAGCTCACCTTGCTTAATATCAAAACTAATATTCTTATTTGCCCAGACGACCGTATTGCCTGAACCATATTTTTTCGAGCAATTTTTTAATTCAATAAAAGCCATTTTTTCATCCCCTATGTTTAATCTCTTCTAATATATATTTTATGAAAATTTGCCTATTTATATTAATAAAAAGCACCTTCTTCAGAGAAAAAAGGTGCTTTTAATACCGAAAAACTATTACAAATATTTGCCACCCTCTTTAATCGAAAGAGGTGCCATTTTAGAACTATGATCTTTAATAAATTTTCTTACCCATTCCGGATTAGTCTTAGAATAATCACGTAATGCCCAACCAATTGCCTTATTAATAAAAAATTCCGAACTATTTAGGTTATTTTCTAGAATTTTTTCTAATAATTCAATATTCATCTTATCTTTACGTAAAAGTTGATGCTCTATTGCTACCCTTCTTACCCAAAAATCATTATCTTTTGACCAGGCAAGCATTAATTCATTCACTCTTTCATCCCTTAAGCCAATTTTACCAATTGGCTTTATCAAACTATCAATTGTATCCCACCATTGCTTTGACTTTACATAATAAAAAATATGG
>DBFNNF010000353.1:0-5434 GCA_048407585.1 Lactobacillus johnsonii
TTAATTTTTTTAAAATCTTTGCTTATTTCTAATCCAAAGACTAACAAATAACTTAAAATCGCCCCACTATTTAAAAATAATAGCGGATTAAATATAAGATGAGTTAACGCTACTATTCCTAATTTATCTCCGCTACTAATCATAATCTTTTTTCTTTTAAAGAATACATTCCAAAAGTAGCTTAAACTTGCTCGCACAAAACCAGCTTGAAAATTAGAAAGTAAGATTTCAATTACTAAAAAAAGAATACAGAAAATCGTTAGCTCTTCTTCTGTTCTTTTCATAATTGTTCCAAGCCACATGATCCCTAGAATATATAAACTTACGTGTAGCCCAGAGATACTTAACAAATGGATAATTCCTAAGTCACGATAACTATTGAGTAAAACTTTATTTTCTGGACTAGGATTTTGTGCTAGAACCATTTCACTAGCAAAAAATCTTGTGAACTGAGGCATTTTTTCAAAATAATCAATCAGCCGCTTACGTAAAATATGGATCCAATCAAAGATAGTAATTTTCTTAGGATAAAGCTCATAGCTTGCAAGCTTTACTCTTTCCCTTATTTTTTTACTACGATAATATTTTTGATAGTCAAATTCACCTGCGTTAGTTGCTGACATAATTGGTTCTACTTTTGCCTTGTAGTTTGCTAAATAACATCCCCCAAAGCGATTTAATTCTTTCTCAAGTGACTTGTTTATACTTCCACTAATTAAAACTTTATTCTTTCCAATTTTTCCCTCCCCGTAGAAAAATTGGTCACTCACTTTCACCTGATCACTATGTATTTGAATTGGTTCTCCAATTTTCGTTTCACTTGTCTGCTGATTAAGTAAAGTTATAAGAGATATTATTCCTAAAAACAAAACCAGTAATTGTCGATACTGAGTAAATTTATAAATGAGCAAGAAGCAGAAAAAAAGCAAAAAAATTACAGCTACAACTCTTTGAACAAAAGTAGTAGTCTGCAAAATTAAAAAGGTAACTGAAATACATCCCAAACTAAGTAATAAATAAAATCCCGGTGCATAAAAACTAGAGCGCCAATTGATCTTTGAGCTTTTCAAAAGTCTTTTCACCAATTCCTGTCACTTTAGTTAAATCTTCAATTTGTTTAAAACCTCCATTTTGATCGCGATAAGCAATAATTTGTTCTGCCTTTTTCTGCCCCACTCCATTTAATTTTTGTAGATCTTCAACGGTTGCAGAATTTAAATGAACCTGCTCAGAATTTGAACTAGCAGAATCTGAAGCAGATGAGTTAGTAGTGATTGTATTTCCGACTGCTGGTATATTCTCTATTTTTTCACCAATGTGGGGGACATAAATTTGATCTTGATCCTTTAAAAGAGCTGCTCGATTTATTGCCTTTGTCTCTGCCTTATCTGTTAAGCCGCCACATACTTTCAGTAAATCATTTAAGCGTGCTCCATTTTTTAAGGTATAGACTCCGCTATGTTTAACAGCTCCAGCAATATCTACAGTTACTGTGTTTTGCTTGGATGGACTATTTAGGCCCGTAGTAGAAGTAGTACTATTACTTTTATTTTTAGAGAATTCCGTTGATTGGTTCTTATTATTTTCACTTAAAACTTGATTATTATAAACTACTGGCTGATTATTTTTTTGAATAAAATATCCACCAATTAAGATCGCCACAATAATTCCAATTACTACTCCTTTCTTTTCTAAGATGAAGTCTTTTATTTTTTCAAAATCCATTTTTATCACCTCATTATTTATTACGAAAAAAAGCAGCAATTTTTTGCTGCTTTTTCTTATTTTTCTAAATAATTTAGTGCATCTTCAAATCGAGCTACGGGTACAATCTTCATTTTAGTATGAATTTTTTTAGCAGTTCTTACCGCTTCCGCATAGTTTGTCTCACTCTTTTTAACTCCCGCTGGTTGATCAGTTGGAGCAAAGAAGACTTTCATTCCCTGTCGACTAGCTGCTATTACTTTCTTATCAACGCCGCCAATTATTCCTACTTTTCCTTGATCATCAATCGTCCCAGTCCCTGCTATCTTTTTAGAACTAAGATTTTTTCCGGTAAATAATTGATAACATTCAAGCGTAAACATTAATCCAGCCGACGGGCCGCCAATATCACCAGCATCAATTTTAACTGCAGGTTTTGTCACTACACGGGTATGATCTACAAGCTGAATACCAATTCCGTAACGGTTAGTTCCAGAAAGTTTTACTGTTTCACCGGAGAAAGTTAGGTGTTTTTTTCCTCTAATAACTTCAATCTTTACCTTACTCTTCTTTAAAGAAGAAACATATTTAATTAATTCTTGACTAGAATTGAATTTCTTACCATTTACGCTAACTAATACATCTCCTACCTTCAATTTGTTCTTGAAGGTCGAATTACTCATTATTTCCATTACGTAAACGCCTAAGAACTCTTGACGATGCGGAACATTTGCCTTCTTAGCCGCATAGTAAATAGCATTATTTTGACTAGTTTCCATATAGTACTGCTGCATTTGGTTATATTCTGCACTAGTCGATGTTCCCATTAATTCATCCTTTGAGTAGCGACTATCTGCTGGCCTCAAAAAACTTGTCAAATACTCAATCATTACTGCCGGTCGTTCGCTTACGGTTACCAAATAAAAATTTGGATTAGCCTTTCTAGTACTTTTTACATATTTACTAATCTGAAAAGCTTCACCAGGAGCTTCAATATAATATTGCGTTGGCCATAGACAAAATACAACCGCTATTAAAAATGCTGCTATTCCTAGCAGCCAAAACTTTAATTTTCTATTTTTTTGCATTATTTCTATTCCTCAATTTTTCTTCCAATGCAGCTGCGACTGGTTTTGGAACTAAGGTTGAAACATCCCCACCAAAAAATACAGTTTCTTTAATCATACTGGAAGAAATAAAACTATCTTCTGGGCGAGTAAACAATAAAACTGTATTTAAATCTGGATCTAACGTCTTGTTGATTCCAGCTATATCACGCTCATAGTTAAAATCGGCTGTATTTCGCAATCCACGAACAATTGCGCCTGCACCAAGTTCATGTGCTACTTCCACGGTCAACTCGGCTGGTCGAGCAATAACTTCAACTTTTTCGTTGTTTTCAAAAACTTTTCTCGCCAATTCTAAACGTTCTTTTTCATTAAAAAGATACTTTTTACTAGTATTGGTCATAATTACTACATATAATTTTTCAAACATATGAGATGCACCTTCAATCACCTCAACATGTCCATTAGTTATTGGGTCAAAACTTCCGGGAAAAATCGCCTTTGTCATTTTAATCTCTTTCGTAAACTTTTACCTTTGTTCGTCCTAACTGATGATCCTTAATAATTGAAAAGCCAGAAACCTCTGGTAATTCATCATGTTCATCTGTCTCCGCTACTACAAGTGCCTTCTCATTTAATAGATTATTCTCAAGCAATTTCGTCATAATCTTTACAATTTTTTGTTTAGCATAAGGTGGGTCAAGAAAAACAAGATCAAATTTCTTACCCTCATCCTGCAAAATTTTAATTGCGCGATTATCACTACACTTTAAGACTCTAAATCTTTCTTCTTCCTTGGTGAGTTCAACATTTTTTTTGATAACCTGGCATGCCTGACCACTAATATCTACTAAAACAGCCTCATCATAGCCACGAGAAACAGCTTCAATTCCTAAAGCACCACTTCCGGCATATAGATCCAGCACTTGACCGCCATCAAAAAATTGCCCCAAAGAATTAAATAAAGAACCTTTTACCTTATCACTAGTTGGTCGAGTGGCATTACTCTTCAATGTATGTAAATTACGCTTAGCATATTTTCCTGCAATAATTCTCAAACTCGTAAATCCTCGTTTTCTTCTCGTAATTTTTCTGCTTCTTCTTTTAGTTCCCGCATCATTTTTTCTTCGTGTTCAGCAGAGAAATCAAGCTCATCAGTTTTTGACGTTTCCACAGACTGCACATAACTTTTGCTTCTGAGCTCTGCAATTGTCTTAGCTGCGTATTGTGAACTGACATATAAAATCACATACTTATTTTTACGTGAAAAATAAATAATATTACCAAATCGACGCAACTTATATTGATCGCTAATCTGATTCAGCCAAACAATTATCTGCGTGCGGGAAGTCATTTTTTCATTTGACTCATCCTTAAAAACCAAACTCAAAGTACACTCCTACTTTCTACTAATGCTTTCTTTTCAGCAGCTGAAATATTTAAAACCAGACCTAAAGCAGCAGTTAGTACAATCATGGATGATCCCCCATAAGAAATAAATGGTAAGGTTACCCCAGTAATTGGTAACAATCCTAAAACTGCTCCCACATTAAAGAGCGTTTCTGTAAAGATCATGGTTACAACCCCGAAACAGACTAGAGCATTAAATTGTGAATCGGCATGAATTCCTACTTCCATAATGCGCCACATTAAAAAGAATAATAAGGTAATAATCACAATAGCGCCAATTACTCCTAACTCTTCAGCAGTAATAGATAAAATAAAATCAGTATATGGTTCAGGTAAGTAACCTCTCTTTTGCATACTGTTACCTAATCCAACACCAAACAAGCCACCATTATGAATTGCATAATAAGAATTTACTAGCTGTGCACCACCTGTTTTTTCTAGCTTAAAAGGATGGGCAAAAGCGAGCAATCGCTGAAATTGATAGGAATCTTTGATGAATCCAGGGGTCCAAAATAATAAAATTGCCATCAATAAAACAATTCCCAACAGTAACCCTACTAACCAATAAACGGCTAACCTAGTAGGAATTCCTGAAACACTATACATGACAAAAACAATCATAAATAGAATTGCTGACCCACCAAAGTCAGGCTCTAAAATTACCAATCCAATCATCAAAAATGAAATTACAGTTGGTCCAAATAAATTATGCCAGATTTGTCCAGGTACAAACTTCCCATCTCGTCTCGACAAAACAAAAGCCAAATAAAGAACTAGAGATAATTTAGCTACTTCCACTGGCTGAATATTGATAAACCCTAAATTGATCCAACCAACCGCACCGTTAATCGCAGCTTTTCCATGACTGATAACTTTTAGAACAATTAAAAACATCAACATCAAAAATGAAATTCCTAAGTAGGACATAACAAATTTTCTATTTTTAAATACTTTTAATTTTAAAGCAAAACAGGGAATTCCAAAGGCTATAAATGCTGCCAAGAAATATATAATCTGTCTTTTCATATATACACTCGGTGAAAAACCATTTACTAATAAAATGTCCGAGCTTGCTGAATAGACCATAATGATCCCTATAGTTGACAAAACAAGATATGGGATCAAGATGCTATAGTCTAAGTATCTTAGTTTCTGTCGCACAATATATCTGCCCCTTTAGTTAAATAATCTTTCTTATTATATCACTACCTCTGCATAACAAAAAAAGTAGCTCAATAAATTGAGCTACTTTT
>DBFNNF010000354.1:0-1042 GCA_048407585.1 Lactobacillus johnsonii
TTAAAATAGCCGCTGTTTGTGGACTGCTAGCTATTTTAATTGGACTTACAGGCTGTGCTAACAATAATAGCAATAAGATTACTGTTGTTGGATCTAGTGCCATGCAACTTTTAGCTGAGCAAGCTGGAAATGACTATTGTCTGTCTCATCCTGACAGTAATATTGTTGTTCAAGGAGGAGGTTCGGGAACTGGTCTTAGCCAAGTACAGGCAGGAGCAGTTGAAATTGGAACTTCCGATGTTTTTGCTGAAACTCAAAAGGGAATAGATGCTAAGAAATTACAAAATCATCTTGTTGCCGTTGTAGGTATTGTTCCTATTGTCAATAAGAGTGCCGGTGTAAGCAATTTGAGTAAGCAGCAATTGAGTGATATTTTTACAGGTAAAATTACCAACTGGAAACAAGTTGGTGGTAAGAACCAAACTATCACTGTAATTAACCGTTCTAAGGGTAGTGGTACTCGTGGAACCTTTGAAGGCATAGTTCTAAATGGGAAAAAGCCAATTCAGGCTCAAGAACAAGATTCTAACGGTACTGTACGTAAAATTGTCAGTTCTACACCAGGGACAATTTCTTATATCTCATTCCCGTATGCTAATGATGAAAATATTCAAAAATTGAGTATCGATGGGATAAAGCCTACGAATAAGAATGTCGAAACAAATCGCTGGCAACTTTGGTCTTATGAACACATGTATACTAAAGGTAAACCTAGCAAGAATGTTCAAAAATTTATTGATTATATGCTTGGAAGTAAGGTACAAAATGATTTAGTACCTAAACTAGGCTATATTAGTATCGATAAGATGCAGGTCGAACGTGATAGTAATAATCATGTTGTTCAAAAATAAAGAATAGGACGTTTTGATGAATAACAAAGATCTTAAAAAAGTAGTTGAGTCTGCTTTAGATAAGCAAAAAGTTCCTCATGTTAAATTAAAGAAGATTGGTGCAAGTAAGGTTGATGTTGCCAGCTTAACTGAGCCATCAAAAGAAACACGACAAGAATATTGGGGTAAAGGACTAACTTATTGTGCCATTA
>DBFNNF010000355.1:0-1300 GCA_048407585.1 Lactobacillus johnsonii
AATCTTCTTTTGAACTGGAAGATAATCAGGACTGTTAATTTCCACTTTATTAATATATGGAGCTAATCCCTTTTCCTTCATCTCCTTAGCGTTACTAGTAATTCCTTTGTTGTAAGTAATATTATTATTAATCTCGTTAAAGTCAGCTCTAACATTGAATAACACTACTACAACTGCTAATGCACTCGCAATCATCCCAAGTTTTTTACCATGGTTCTTAATTAATTCATTCAGTGTTAATCCAATTCCAAGAAATAGCAAAGGATATGCTACGACAGTAAACCGGTTGGGAAATTGTAAATACCCAGTTACTGCTGGTAGGGTGTCTTTCACAAATTGCCATGGGAACAAGTTAGAACTTAAATATAGAAATACTATTCCTTCTAAGGTAACAAAAGTATTTAATTTAGAAGACTTAAAGTTAAAGATCACATAAATTAGTTGAACAATAAATAGGAGCAATGTAACTTCAGTGATTGACGTCCACATTGTTGAAGTACCAGCAACAGATAGATTAACAGCGGTCAAAACCGGTGAGTAATCGATCGGAGATGCCATTTGATTAGTTGGATAGAGCAATAAAAATGCACCCCATACGTTTGCTGTTAACACAATGAATAAGCCAACAGCTTTAAAGACATCAATCCACATCTGACGCTTATTTTCACTCAAAACTAATCCGTAAATAAAGAAAGGAATCAAGGCAAGAATGGAGAAGAAAGTACTTAGCAAATGAATCTGAGCTACAATTGCCATTACAATTCCAAGACTAATCCAGCTAAATCGCTTTTTATGATTATTCAACAAGTTAATTCCTTGGATTAATACAAATGGTATTAAAACGGCACCCCATGAGTTGAAAGCATTGGATCTCGGCCAATATGCAATATAACCAGTAGTTAAAAATAGTGCGGTAACTATTGAAGAAACAACTTGCGATAGTTTAACCTTTCGACTTAAACGATAAATTCCCAGACCACCAACCAGAAAAATTAGGTAGGTTATAAGAATTTGAAAACGAAGCCAAGAACTACAAAATAAAAGTAAACTTCCCATTAAATAAGCAAAAAATGGGCCATATAAAGCATTGACTATTCGCCCACTCTCACCCATTCCATAATTCATTTGAAAGTAAGAGAAGTTATGATTCTGTATTTGCTGGTAAGTATCATAAAAACGATGAAAGTGAAAAGCAGTGTCGTCCAAAGTAAGACCAGATCGAGTAGTCAATTCGGTCCAAATTAAAACAGTTGCAATTACTAGACTCAAAATTATCGGAATAAGATAATCTATTATTTTA
>DBFNNF010000356.1:0-6038 GCA_048407585.1 Lactobacillus johnsonii
GGTAAATTGGCTGCTAAATCCAATAATTACTTTGCAGTGAGAACCAAATTGCAAAGAGACTATCGCAGAGTAGCTAATATCCAAAATGATCTTTTACAAAAGTTCACTACTAAGCTTATAGATAATTACGACCAAATTGTAATTGAAGACTTAGCAGTCAAAGAAATGATGATGACGCATGTAGCTTCCAAAGGTATGCAGAGATCATTGTTTAGCAAATTTAGGCAGATATTAACTTATAAGTGTGATTGGTATGGCAAAGAATTAATCTTGGCTGATAAAACATACCCATCAACTCAAAGATGTGCTCAGTGTGGTTATGTCAAAAAAGGTGATGAAAAAATCACTTTGCAAGGCAATCAAAAGCATGGTACAAAGCATAATGAGTATATTTGTTATCAGTGTGACTATAGTAATAATCGAGATGAAAATGCGGTTTTAAACCTTTTAGCTTTAGCAAAATAAAGAAAATAAACGGGGCTGGCTAGGCCCTTAAGCTGTAAGAGCTAGTCAATGTGATTACTCCTATTTGGAATATCAGAATACTAGTGAAGACGACAGTAAATGAAACAAAGAAAGGAAAAATATATCTTTCTAATATGTAGAAAATTCGCATTCTTCTACATATTTCTATGTTTTATATAGCAGTACATTATGATCAAATTTTACGGATACAAACGTTGTTCCACCTCTAAAAAAGCGCAAAAATGGCTAGATCAACACTATATTGCATATGAGTATCAAGATTTAGTAGAAAAGCCACCTAAACAAGAAGACTTGCTTAAGTGGCTAAATAAGTTTCAAGATAGAGGTTTAAGATACTTCTTTAATACATCGGGACAAGTCTATCGTCAGATGCATTTAAAAGATCAGATTGATTCCATGTCAATTGAGGAAGCTGTTATATTACTCTCACAAAACGGCAAATTAATTAAGAGACCGTTAGTAACTGACGGTAAGAAATTAACTTGTGGCTTCAAAGAAAACACGTACGAAAAAGTCTGGCTATAGTCCCCATTGGCCTCCATGAACCCGAGCTACTGTATCAGTAATAATAAATGCGTCAGGGTCAATTTCATGAATTTTACTAATCAAAGGACCGTACTCACGTGTATCAACTACTAAAAGTAATTGTTTTTTATCATCATCGCTATAGCCACCAACAACATCATAAATTGTCAAACCATTATAATTATCTAGTAACATGGTTTTCAATTCATCAAAATGCTTATTACTCATAATGCGAACTTGATATTTTCGATCAAAGCCTGCTTCTGCGTAATTCATGGTCATAGATGTAACTACTTGAGATAAAGCAGCTAGTAAAAATGCATTCCATCCATCAACAAATATATTTAGGAAAATAATTATCATATCAATTCCAAGTAAGCCAACCGCTGGATTAATATAAAAATATTTTTTCAAAATCATTGGTGGAATTGTTGTACCGCCACTTGATGCATTTACACGATAGAGAAGAGAGACTCCTAGTCCCATCAATACTCCACCGTAAATTACAGCAAGTAATTGGTTATTAGTAATTTTAAAACTTGGGGTAATTTCCATTAGTATTGGCAATAATAAACTACCTAAGGCAACGTTCTTCGTTGTCTTTTTTCCTAAAAAAATGGCTGCCAAAACCAACATTAAAATATTAACAACTAAAACCGTTATTGAACGGTTAATTCCCCATACTGCATCAACTAAAATTGAAATACCAGTTGATCCTCCCGCAGCAATATTAATTGGACCATAGAAGAAATTAATAGAAATGGCGATAATTTCTAGGCCGGCTAAAAATACTACCCAGCGCATCCAAGATTTCTTTTTAATGTTTTTTGTCATTTCATCATCCTTCCTAAAAATAAGTTATTAATATTTTATCTAATTTCTATACAGGTTGTCAGTTTCATCTCCCATTCCTAATTATTTTTTAACATTTTATATTCTAATTGCTGGTTTCCTTCATAAGCCGGCATGCCGTTTTCTGCCCTATACAAAGCGCGTTCAAATGCTTGATATCCTTTGCTGGAACTAACGGCAAATTTTACATGATATTTGCTTGCAAATTCCCTAATATTCCAAGTACTGTCATGAGCTGCAAAAGCTGTCACCAGAATTACAATATCTAAATCTTTAATCTGATTTTCAATTACCTTTTTCTTCCCTTCAAAAGCATCAATTGGAATTGCAATACCATTGTAGCGATTAACAATACCTTCTAAAATTGCTTCATTTTGATTGTCTCCAACCGCAATCCCAACTCTTTGATAATGCAAATTCATATCTAATTGTGCCAGTTTCTGCGTGTTTTCCCGACTTGACTTTTCTTTTTTAGTTTTAGAAATCCGTTTTTGTTGCTCAGTTTAATAGATCAATCGAATTTGAACGGCACTAGCTGGATCTTTCTTAAGTCTTACATCACCGGTATACCAAGCTAAATCAACAATCGAACCATCTTCTAGATGTACGCTTCCATTTTGATAATAACTAGAATCAAGGGCAACAATCACCGGCTTATGATTAATTGTTAACCTTTCTCCGTGAATATTACGCGAAACGCTTAGGTTTCCAGGATTTCCTTGTACTACACCGTACTTAAAATCTTCTATTTTGTCATAGTCACGACTACGCAATTTTCTATAACCTACAACTCGTAAAACTTCAGCTTCATTTAAACTATCAGATAAAGGTATAGCTTCAACAATATCACCACTCTTTAGGTTTAAGTCGTGGATTTGACTTTCATTAACCTCAAAAACTACTTCTCCATTATCATTTAGTAGATCTGCACCCTTCAATGCACGAATAACTGTATAACGTCTTCCCTTTCGATAGTCACGTACTTTTTCTTTTTTAGGCTTTAATGCCTCTTCAAAAATTTTTCTATTTACTGCACTACTCGTTTCTTCTGATGATTGAATTGCTTGATCGAGCTGGCCTAGT
This sequence comes from Lactobacillus johnsonii, assembly GCA_048407585.1. Lineage (GTDB taxonomy): Bacteria > Bacillota > Bacilli > Lactobacillales > Lactobacillaceae > Lactobacillus > Lactobacillus johnsonii_C. The sequence continues at coordinate 2,947 of DBFNNF010000356.1, forward strand.
TGTTTTCCAAAATTAGCAGTAATATTTTGATCAAAAGTTAATTTATGTAGTGCTCCTAAAGCTGTCTTTTTAGCATCTTTATTGCCAGGATGCTCAATTAATTTAGTTATTCCTTGCAAAAAAGTATTTATTTGGGCAATAACTTTGGGATCAAGTTCGCTGGCAGCTGCGCTTTCACTACTTTCTCCTGTCATTCCCAGGACTAATTTAATTGCATTCAAGCTATTTTTAAGGCTCTTTTCGTCGCCTTCTGTACTATTTAATATTCTTTTTAAATTATTTCGATAGTCAAACATTTTAACCACTTTCTTACTTACTTTTTATCTATTATTATAGCGATTTAATAATATTCAATTCAAAATTTCTTTATCAATTCTATCAATAAAGTGATATATTAAAGGTAAAAAATAAAAAGTGAGGAAAAATCATGACTAAGTACACTGTTACATTATCTGAAGAAGATTACCAAATGTTAAAAGATTGTCATTCAAAGAATCCTTCAATCATGAAGGCTTTAGAAGAAGCAAAAAAAGAAGATTAGACTAAACAAAAAAATCGTGATTAGTTAATTGCTAATCACGATTTTTTATTTATTTTTTGGACGCTCTTCGACTAAAAAGTAACATTCCAACTAAAGTACCTATAATTAAGTCAATAATTACTGGAATAATCATAAACTTTCCTGAATTAACCATAAACATATCAAGAGCTGCCCAAATTATTCCAACCAGGATTCCTTTATACAGATACTCCCACTTAAACTTAAATTTGGGTTGATCTATACTCAGCCAGACACCAGCTAAAATAAAACCTAAAAATAAACTTATAACGATAAGAATTACAAATAGACTAATTACTCTAGCAATCGGTAAGGTGTGTAGGTTTGAAAAATCAGCTGGACTTTTAAAGCTAAAAAATAATAAATAAACAAACCATACTGTACTAAAAATTAATCCCAGTTTTATTAAGCGATTAATGGAAAACTTTTTCATTTTTAAGCTCTCCATTCGCCGCCTTGACCATAAGTATGCTTGTCAAGTTCATTAATAATTACATGAATATGTTCTTTTGGAGCACCAGTATTCTTATGAACAGCTTCAGTGATATCTTTCATCATTTGAGTAAGTTGCTCATCACTTCTACCCTTGATTAGTTCTACATGTACAAATGGCATTTAAAATTCCTCCTTCTTATCTTTAATCAAAATTATAACAAATCTATTTTAATTAAGCAGTCCTTCTTAAAATTCTTCTTGCACCATCACGAACTGCAAAATATAGAATTGGAGTACAAATTGCAGTTGAAATCGAATTGATGACTGTTGCTGGCAAACTAACAAAAGAGCTAACTAAAGCCACATTTAAACTAGTTCCTACCATTAAAGCTTCTACAATTGAGACACAGTAGGTAGTAAAAATTTTCGTAATTCCAGCAATAATTCCTAAAATAATAATATTTTTCTTACTATCTTGATAGTGCATCCCCTTATATACTGCCGTTAAAACACTTGCTACTACTACAACTTCGAGCATTGTTAACCACGATGTTGCAGCGTAACCATTTAGCAAATCAAAGCCGCCCAATCCAATAATTCCAGCTAGCATTCCATTACGATAACCCAAATATAAAATTGCAACAGCCGTTAACGTATTACCAAAATGGATAAATGGGCGCCCTACTAAAGCAGGAACTGGGATTCTTAAAACCCAAACACCCAAATAAATTATTGCTGCAAATAATCCGGTCATAATTATTGAAACTAATGAATTTTCTCTAGTTCGCATTTATTATCTTTTTCCTTCCACTTTGTTCATTAACCAAGGTAATGCCCCTGCGTAGTTAGGTCCCAAGCGTTTATCTTGTCCTAGGTCAGTCTTTTCAATCGCCAATTTAACAAAATCGCCTGCTATTTGTGCACTTTCTTTTAAGGAACATCCAGCTAAAATTCCTGCTAATAAGCTACTTGCAAACATATCTCCAGTGCCAAAAAATGAACGAGCAATTTTTTCATTTTCTATTACGAAAATTTCACTATCATTTGCCAATCCAATCATCTTCACTTTATTTTCTAAGAAAATGCCACTAATTACCAGACCATCTAACTTAAACTTTTCTTTTAACTCGACAGCAATCTCTTTAATTTCATTTATTGAAAAATTTCTATATTCCTTATTCAGTAATAGACATGCTTCAGTTAAATTCGGAGTTAAAATAGTTGCGCGCTTTGTAAGTTCGCGCATTTTTTCTACATATTCTACATCTATGCCACTATATAACCTTCCTGAATCTGCCATTGCTGGATCAAGAAGTATTAAGTCAGTATTTCTAAAATCAGAAATATGGTCAATCCAAAAATCAATGGCATTTCTTCCCAAGTATCCTAAGTATAAATTTTTAAAAGTAATTTTTTCATCTTGCCAGTGAGCAACAATTCTACTCATTTCATTATTTAGCGCCAAAAAGGTATTATTGCCAAAGCCACCAGTATGAGTAGATAAAATCGCTGTCGGTAAAATATTTGGCTGATATCCACATGCTCCTAAAATTGGTAGGGCAACACTTAGGGAAATCTGACCAAGGCAAGACAAATCTTGGCTAATTAAAAGTTTTTCCTTCATTTTATTTTTCTTTCTAACTTAAGTCGTTTTTTCTTAATAGCATATCGTTTTGAATTTAACTTAACTTGTAATAACTTATTATGCCAATAAATTAAGGCTACTTTAATTGCTAAACGATTATACCAACAATAATCATGCTTTAAATAATTAAATGAATCTTTAAGATCCAGTAAGTGCTCTGCTGTAACAAATTGATTTCGACTCCAGTGCCAGTCCGCTGCACCATTTTTTCGAATTCTAATTTTTTCAATCCGGCCAACCGTTAATCTGGCTCGTCCTCTAATGTACTTACTCCGAGCTACAGTTATATAATTTCCAATCATCGTTTTTTTCCAGAATTGATTATGTTTCTTTTCTATAAAAAGAGCTCGTCTTAATACTTTACTTAGACAATACCATTCTTTATTACCATTTGAGAGTTCGATTAAACACCAAATATATTCCTGTCTTTTTTGCAAATTTTTCCCAACTTTT
>DBFNNF010000357.1:0-15829 GCA_048407585.1 Lactobacillus johnsonii
AAAAATCAAATAATCGATGCCGCAAATCAATACACAGCAGAAATGGTTCCTGGATTTTTATCTGATTTGGTCAATTTTGCAGAAGATCGCCCAGTTAGTTTTACTACACCAGGTCATCATAATGGCTTATATTACGAAAAACATCCGGCTGGGGTAGTATTTAACCGCTTCTTTGGTAAAAATCTTATGTTTGCTGATACCAGTGATACAGTACCAGAATTAGGCGATACCATGACCCACGAAGGAACGCCTTTAACTGCTGAGCAAAAAGCTGCCGAAACTTACCACGCCGATAAAGTTTATTTCTGTACTAATGGAACAACGAGTGCAAATTCAATTTGTGCAAATGCCCTATTAACTAAAGATGACCTAGTTCTTTTTGATCGAAATAATCATAAATCCCTCTATAACAGTGCCTTAGTAATGACTGGTGCCAAACCACTATATATCCCAACTGATCGTAATGCGCTTGGATTAATTGGAGAAATGGATCCTGACTTCTTAAGTGAAGAAAAAATTCGCGCTGAAATTGCTAAAGTTGACCCTGAAAAAGCTAAAGCTAAACGTCCATTTAGACTAGCTATCATTCAATCAGAAACATATGATGGCCTTTTTTACGACGCGAAGTGGATGATTGATAAAATTGGTAAACTATGTGATTACATTCTTTTTGATTGTGCGTGGGGAGGATTCGAACAGTTTGTTCCAATTATGAATCACCTGTCTCCCCTCAACTTAGACTTTGGGCCAGAAGATCCGGGTATTTTAGTAACTCAATCACTTCATAAACAACAAGCTGGGATGGGCCAAGCATCACAAATTTTGAAAAAGGATGCTCATATTAAAGGCCAGAAACGTTACGTTGATCATAAGCACTTTAACCACGCTTATCTTAAATTTGTTACCTCAAGTTACTCTTATCCCCTTTATGCCTCACTCACCGTTAACTCATATTTAACTAGTGGTGAGGGTAATAAAAAATGGTGGGACCAAATCTTACGCTTAGGAATTGAATGGCGGAAAGAATTAATTAGAAAATCAAAATTATTTAAGCCACTAGTAATTGATAATTTTGAAAATATTAGTACTGATGAGTTAGCTACAAATGAAAAGTACTGGAATTTAGATTCCACTAATCTTTGGCATGGATTTAGCAAAATTGCGTCTGGTCAGGCCATGATTGATCCACTAAAAATTACTGTTGTAACTCCTGGAATCGATGTTAAAAATGCAAAATATGAGAAAATAGGCATTCCGGGACCAGTTGTCGCAGAATTTCTAATGGAGAAACGAATTATTCGTGCAAAAGATGACTTATATTCTCTTCTTTTCTTATTAACTCCGGGAGATACTAAAGCTGAATTAGATATCTTGCTGAATGCATTCTTAGAATTTGAGCAGTACTATAACGAGGACGCACCGCTAGAAAAAGTGCTCCCTAAGCTAACTAAGGTATATGGTGATCGCTACAAAGGTTATACTTTAAAACAGCTATGCCAAGAAATGCATGAATATTACCGGGGAAATAATACCTTTACTCTCCAGCAAGAATTATTTGCTAAACCAGACATGCAAAATTATCAAATGACTCCCGAGCATGCTGACTATCTCTTCATGAAAAATGAAAGTGAATTAGTTAACTTAGACGATGTTAAAGGCCGCATTGCTGCTGAAGGTGCATTACCGTATCCACCAGGTGTGTTTATTGTTGCACCCGGCGAAAAATGGAGCGATATTGATCAAAAGTATTTTGAAGTTTTAGTAGGTGCTATCGAGCGTTTCCCAGGCTTTGTACCTGAAATTCAGGGAGTCTATTGGGATCAAAAATCAGATGGTAAAATAAGAGTACAAGCAGAAGTATTAAAGGAGAATTAAGTAATGGTTTTATCTTGGAAAGAAAACTTACCAACCGAATTAAAAGAAAAAGTCGATAAAGTCGATAAAATGATTGAACCTCGTCTAGAAGAAATTGATGAGCAAGTATTCTATAATCAACAACGTGTTTTAGATATATTCAGAAAGCATCGGGTGGGAGAAGAAGATTTAGTACCTTCTACCGGTTACGGTTATGACGATGTTGGCCGTGATAAATTAGAGGCAATGTATGCAGATTATTTCAAAACTGATGATGCATTAGTACGCCCTCAATTCTCTTCAGCAACTCATGCTATTGCTGTTGGCCTATTTAGTATGCTCCGCCCTGGCGACACGCTTTACTACTTAACTGGTATGCCATACGACACTATTCAAGAAGTTATTGGCTTAGCCGGTGACAAACCAGGCAATATGAAAGAATGGGGCATTGACTTTAAGCACACTGATTTGCTGGATAATGGTGAAGTTGATTATGAACAAGCTAGAAAAGATTTGCAAGATCCAAAAATTAAAGTTGTAACTATTCAACGTTCTCTTGGTTATGCTGTTCGTGCAAGCTTTACAATGGAAAAAATCAAGAAGATGCTTAAGTTCATTAAAGAGGTTCGTCCAGACGTAAAAATCTTCGTTGATAATTGTTATGGCGAATTTTCTGAAACTGAAGAGCCAACTTTCTATGGTGCTGATATGCTTGCTGGTTCCTTATTCAAAAATGCTGGTGCCGGCATTGTCAAAGCTGGTGCCTTCCTTGTGGGTAAAAAAGATCTTATTGAAGGAGCCGGCTCACGCCTTAACGTACCTGGCGCTGGTAAAGGAGAAGGCGCTACATGGGGCTATTTAAGAGATATGTACCAAGGATTCTTTATGGCAGCTCACACTACTGGAGAAGCCTTAAAGGGTATGATTTATACTGCTGCTCTCTGTGAAGAAATGGGAATGAAAGTTGCACCTAAGTGGAATGATCCAAGAACTGATATCGTTCAAACTGTAACCTTCGGTGAACCAGATCCAATGGTTAAGTTCTGTGCTGCTATTCAACACTATTCACCAATGAACTCATTTGTTGATCCTATTCCATATCACCAAGATGGTTACGAAGATGACGTTGTTATGGCCTCAGGAAGCTTTACCGAAGGTTCTACGATCGAATTATCTTCAGACGGTCCAATGCGTCCGCCATACCGTCTTTACGTACAAGGTGGTCTTTCTTATGCCCATGACAAGATTGCCATCACTCATGCTGTAGAAGAAACTTTCTATAAAAAAGATTAGTACATATTAGTATCCTTAAAAACGGTCAGTGAAAATCATCCACTGACCGTTTTTTGTTCTCTTTATTAAATTAATTTAAAATCATTTTTTCTTTAGTCTCTTCTACAAATCCGCGACTCTGATATAATCGTTTCGCTTTGATATTTGTGGGAAAGACCTCTAAAAAAGCGGGACGTTCTAAGTAAGGAATTACAGTATCCAGTAATTTACCACCAATTCCTCTTCCTTGAAACTCATTTAACACGTAAATATAGCCTAATTCGTTCTTTCTAAAAGCCACAAAACCTACTACTTGGCTGTCAAGCGCAGCTACATAAATTGTTTCCGAAAATAGTTCCTCTTTATACACTGCCACTTCAAGTGGAGCATACAGATCCACTGCACTACCTACAATTAATTCTTGCATTCTAGCTTGATCATGTACTTGACATAATTGAACATAGTCCATATTTTTATATTTTCTAATAATTACTTCTTCTGACATAACTAACCTAATTTCTATTTGAAACATCAGGAGAAATAACTCCTGATTAACGACTAAATTGGCTAGCTTTTTTACGTAATCTCATTATCTTACCTGCTTTCTTAATTTGTAATAATGTTAGTATATTATTAATATTACTGTCAATATTTAAGTAAAAATTAATATATTTTTGCACCAATTAAAACTTTTTGTTAGGGTGGAATATATACTTATATTTTTTAAGGAGGACTTTTTCGAGTTAATCTAAATGCGTTAACTCATATTATGCAAAAAGAAAATCTAAACAATACAAGTACTATCAAAGAAAAAAAGAACTATAAAAAGGCTCCGCTAATGCCCATTCATCTACGGGTATTTACTGCTGTCGTGTTAGGTCAAATTGCCTGTGGTTTTTCCCTAGGTATTTCTGGGACTGCTCTTTCTAGCGCAAGTAAATATATTACAATCAGTGATCTATGGACTGGATTACTTGGTGCTGGATCTTTAATAGGTTTAGCAGGAAGCATCTTAATTGGACGCCTATCTGATAAAATTGGCAGACGAAAATTATTAATGCTAAATATGTATGTCCTAGGATTTCTATCATTAACCCAATTGTTAACTAATAATTTAATACTTATTTTTATTATTAGAATTCTGATTGGTTTAATGATTGCTGTCGACTATACTGTGGGAAATGCTCTCTTAACCGAATGGCTGCCTAAAGGCGAAGATAGTAAGAGACAAAGTCATCTTCTTATTTATTGGACCATTGGATTCATTGCTTCATATTTAACAGGAACCTTTATTACTGGCTTCGGTTCTTATAATTGGCAAATCATTTTATCTACCGGTGCAATCCCAGCGTTTATTGCTGCTATTTTTAGATCCATTTTCCCCTTACCTGCTTCACCAAGTTGGCTTGCTAGTCGTGGTAAAGTGAAAAAAGCTAACAAAGTTATCAAAAAACATATGGGACATAAATGGGGCCTTCCTCAAAAATTAAAAAAGGCTAAACCCGTCAAGGAAGTTTCTTGGACAATATTATTTTCCAGGAAATATTTGCGACAAACTTTAGTCGGTGGCCTTTTCTATGCTTGCCAAGCCTTTGCATTCTTTGGTATCAGTATTTTTCTTCCGATTCTCTTACAAAGTATGCATGTTACTGATCAAAAAATTTCTGGCATTATCTATAATGGCGGTATGTTCATTGGGGTACTTTTTGGAATTTTAATTTTTAACAAAATTAGTCGACGTGCATTTTTAATTAGTAACTTTTTACTCTCAAGTCTCTTGATTGGTTTCCTAGCAGTCAATAAAAATATTAATTCTAATATTCAATTGATTATCTTTTGTATATTTGCAATTGTTTTATCGTCTGGATTAGTACTTGACTACCCTTATCCAACTGAGCTATTTGATATTAAAGTTCGAGGAACAGGAGTTGGAACTTGTATCACAATTAGTCGTTTTGGGGCAGCAGCTGGTACTTTCCTATTACCTATTTTAACTAATCTAGGTGGAGCTCATTTAGCAATGATCACTTGTGCTTTTGTTCTCTTTGCTGCCTTTGTCATCTGCTTAATCTGGGCTCCTGAAACTTCACCCCAATTCAAACAAAATAATTGATTTGATACTACTTTTTTCTAAAATTAAGTATTAGAAAGGATTAGGGTGATTTCTATGGTAAAAATGACAATTAGCCAAGATGCAATCGATTTTCTTAAAAACCGTGGTTATAACAAACATGAAATACTTTTAATTGTTGATGGCGGTGGTGGCGACTACTCAATTGAAGGTGGATCATGTAATATCGGAATGGATTATTCATTAATCTCACTTGATACAATGAAGCACGATCCACGCTACTCAGTAAAAATTGAAAATAATGCTAATTTTGAAATTTATACTTCGGATTACGATTTAGCGTTTCTCGGTGATAACTTGATTCTTGATATTCACGATACTACCTTACGTTTACGTAATGATTCGGGCATCTTAACTGGCGCCGTAAAAATAGCAAAGGCAAGTTTTTTAGCAGAAAGAGCTAAAGAAGGAATTATTGATCAAAAAAATTGTTAATAAATAACTTTTACTCTCAAATATAATTTTGAGAGTTTTTCTTTGCCGAAAACTCATTAGAATCAACTCGACTTCTTATCTTTTTTATTCGTTCATCAAATTATTTTATACTCTACTGCAAAGATATTGATATACGCTTAATTCTTTTCTTCCCCCCCAGTGCTTTTTTCGAAAAAATGTTATATCATTAGAATCAATAATTTAGAAAAGGACATATTGCTATATGATGCTAATTGTATTTTAGTCTCAAGGGACTAATTTACCTTCCCTTGAGAAAACCAAATTTAAAATCTATTTTCTTAAGGAGAAAAATAAAAATTGAATAATACTGACGAAATCGAATTTTCACGTGTACGTAAACTTGTAGCTCACTATGCTGTTTCACCAGAGGCTAAGGAGAAAATTTTAGCTCAACCACTTGCAAATAAGTTAGTCAAAGCAAATGCGTTATTAGATGAAACGGAAGAAATGGTCTGGATTTTAGATCACGGCCTACACATCCCTTTTATTAATTCAGATGCTTTTACGCCAATCATAAATAAAGTGAAAAAGGGATATATCTTAAATCCCCGCGAACTAGAACAGGTTGCTGACTTTATTAGGGTTACCCGCTTATTAGTACGCTTTTTTGATAAACAAAGAATTAATGCTCCAATTGTGGCCAGCTATTGTGATACGTTAACTATTCTAGATAGATTAGAAGAATTAATTTATCAAGATATTGAGTGCGGACAGGTTTCAGACCGAGCCGATAAAGATCTGACTAAACTACGCCAAAGAAGTAGTAAATTAAATACAACTATCAAGGAAACCCTACAGAAATACTTGCAAACAAAAAAGTACCAATCAATGCTGCAGGATTTTCAGATTATTCAAAAAGATAATCACTATACTCTTCCTGTTAAGGCAAGCTTTAAGCATACTTTTAGTGGAAATATTATTGATCAATCTAATAATGGGACCACGGTTTTTATTGAGCCAACTAAGATCCTTCGCCTTACCCAAGAAAAAACTACAGTCGAAAATCAGATTTACTTAATTGAATCTCAAATTTTGGGGAATTTAACAGCAGAAGTCTATAATGAACTGCCTAATTTTGAAGCCAATCTTAATGTTATTGTTGATCTGGATTGTATCTTAGCTCGTGCAAAATATTCGCATGCTATTGGTGGCAAACGACCAATTTTAAATGAACAAAATGAGCTTCAATTGAACGGAATGAAGCATCCCTTATTAAGTAATCCAGTTCCTCTATCGCTTGAGTTAGATGCAACTAAACATGGCTTAATTATTACTGGACCAAATGCAGGTGGGAAAACTGTCACACTCAAAACTGTTGGCTTAGCCACTGCAATGACTGAATTTGGTCTCTTCTTACCTAGTGCAGCACGGTGCTCCATTCCGATTATGACCGAAATCTATACTTCAATTGGTGATCATCAAGACTTAGATAACTCCCTTTCAACATTTTCTGCTGAAATGAAAAAAATGGCAGAGATTGTTCAAAAGGCCAGCCCAAACAGTCTGATTTTGTTAGATGAACTAGGTAGTGGAACGGATCCCAATGAAGGTGCAGCCCTTGCTATTGCTATTTTACAAATCCTGCAGCTAAAAGGATGCCTAATCTTAGCAACTACCCACTATAGTGCTATAAAAGATTATTCAACTAAAAATCCTGCTTTTATTACAGCAGCAATGGATTTTGACTTACAAACACTACATCCCACATATAAACTACTTTTAAATCAAGTAGGCGCCAGTCGTGCTCTCTGGATTGCAGAAAAAAGTGGTATGGCTGAAGCCGTACTGTTAGAAGCTAAAGATTTCTTAAACACAGGAATCTTTCCTATCAAGCAAGCTAAGCTTAAATTTAAAAACAAGCAGAAAAAAATTAAATCTCTCCCCTCTTTTAAAAAGGGTGATCGGATTAAAGTGCCAAAATATCAACACGAAGTCCTCTTCTATGCAAACTCTGATCTAGCTAATCAGATTGTGATTTTTATTAATAAAAATTTTGAGACTGTACCCTTAAAAGGAGCAAAATTAGTCCGAAAAGCTGAAGAACTTTATCCTGCAGGTTATAATCTCGATTTATTATTTATTCAAGATTGGCAAGAATATAAATTCAATAAGGATTTAGATCGTAGCTCTAAAAAGGCCTGGAAGAAGTTGAAAAAGTAGCCAAGTAATTATTTACGGAAGCTATATAAAAAGCCCTCAAACTTAATTTAAGTTAGAGGGCTTTTATCTTTATTCTTCGTGGTATTCAGGGTGCCATTGATTATCCTCGACTGCACTTTGAGCATCTTTAATTCCGCTTGCAGCTATACCTTGATCAATTGCTGATTGGGCAACTGCGATTGCGTTATTCTTAGTAAACTCCTGAATTTTCTTTACTGGTGGTAATACCGGTGCTCCAGGCAGGCTTGGATCTACAAATCCGCCTAATGAGTGAGCAGCGGCTGATAAAAGTTCATCATTAACTAATTTTGCTCTAGTTGCTAACACACCCAATCCTAATCCTGGATAAATTAACGCATTATTTGCTTGGCCAATTTGATAGTTAATACCATCATACTCAACTGGTGCTGATGGGACTCCTGTAGCAATCAAAGCTTTACCATCTGTCCACTTAATCAAATCAGCTGCACTAGCTTCCATTAACTCGGTTGGGTTAGAAATAGGGAAAATTATTGGACGCTCAGTATGCTTGGCCATCTCTTTAATAGCACTCTCAGTAAATGCGCCTGCTTTTGTAGAAGTACCAATCAAAACAGTTGGATGAACAGCCTTTATAATGTCTGTTAAATTCGTGTAATCCAAGCCTGCAGGTAATTCACTACGCTTTCTGACAAATGGCTTCTGTTCAGGAGTTAAGCCTGGCGTATCCTCAAATAATAATCCCTGCTTATCTACTAAGTAAAAGTGCTTTTTGGCTTCCTCAGGACTCAAGCCTTCTAACAAAAGCTCATGATACATCATATTAGCAATCCCCATGCCTGCTGTTCCAGCACCATAGGTCATGAAAATCTGATCACTAAATTTTTGTTTAGAAATATTCAGTGCTCCTAGTACCCCTGCTAAGCAAACGATACCCGTTCCTTGAACATCATCATTAAAGACCGGAATTTTATCACGATATTTGTTCAGGATTTTGGTCGCATTATCTCTACCAAAATCTTCAAAATGTAAGTAAACATTTGGAAAAACTTTTCTGGCAGTTTCTACAAAATGGTCAATCATTTCATAGTATGGTTTGCCAGTGACACGGGCCTTTCTTAATCCTAAATAAAGCGGATCATTAATTAATTTCTGGTTGTCCGTACCAACATCAAGTGAAACTGGTAAAACTTCTTTAGGATTAACACCAGCTGCGGCAGTATAAACCATCAGCTTACCGACAGAAATATTCACACCATTGGTACCCCAATCACCAATTCCTAAAATAGCCTGGGCATCAGTTACAACAATCAGACGAATATTTCTACCAGCAGCAGTATTACGTAAGCTTTCTTCAAATTCATCTTGTCGATCAATTCTCAAAAATGCAGCCCCTTGTGGCTTCATGAAAATCTCGCTATATTTCTCAATTGCGGGTGCAATAACTGGATCATAAATAATAGGCAATAATTCAGCGATATGCTTTTCAACCACATAGTAAAACAAAGTTCGATTAGTATTGAAAATTTCCATCAAAAATTTTCTTTGTTGAATACCTGCCGGGCGCAATTTATATTGATCATAAACACGTTCAGCCTGCTCTTCAATGGTTTGAACACGTGGAGGTAATGTTCCAACAAGCCCTAATTTTTTACGTTCTCGATCTGTAAAAGCTGTTCCTTTGTTTCTAAAAGGATTATTCAAAATAATATAAGGATTATTCATTTTTGACAAACCTCCTGTTGAATTTTTTAAACTTTTAATTATGATAAGTGTACCTAGTAGGACCTCTTATAGTCAAAAGTTTAGGAAGCCATAAAATATAATTATATGAGGATTTAATTTAATGAATATTCAAGATTTAAAATACTATCATGAGTTACTTAAGCAAAAGAATTACACTAAGACTGCTCAAATTTTTGGTGTTAGTCAACCAACAATTTCCGCTGCTGTTAAAAGACTGGAAGAGCAATTTGGCGGTCAGTTTTTAATTCGAAACCAATCTCATCAAAAAATTATTGTTACAAAATTAGGAATGCAATTTGATGAACACGTTCAATCTATCTTAAAAGAAATGAATGTCGCTCAAAAAGAAATTAAGCAACGGCCTGGCCAGGATATTCTTTTTGGTCTACCCCCTATTATTGGTGATCATTATTTTCCTAAAATTGCTCCTCAATTACTCTCTTCCCACATCTTGAATCATTTAAAAGTTTTAGAACATGGTTCATATGAATTACAAGAAATGTTGACAGAGGGCCGGATTAATATTGCCTTACTTGGAAATACTGATCAAAATATTGCCTCCAAGTTAGATATAAAAGTTCTTAAGAAATTTCCAATCCAAGTTATCGTTAATCCTAACCATCCATGGGCTAAACGCAAAGGTATCTACTTCAGGGAACTTAAAGATCAACCTTTCATTACCTTAACAGAAGATTATGTCCACGCAAAAGCAATTAAAGAAATGACTAAAAAAGAAAAATTAACTTTACATCCAGTATATGAAAGCCCAGACGTACCAATTGTAAAGTCCCTAGTTGCAAAGAACCTTGGGATTTCATACTTAACTACTTTTGCTATTAATTCTCATGATAAAATCGTTTCAATCCCCTTATTAGATAAGTATCAGCCCTCTTTTCTTTTGGTCGCGGCCAAAAGAAAAAACTACATTCTGAACGAAAAAGAAGAAAAACTCTGGCAAACCTTACAATAAAAATAGCCTCTAAGCTTAATTAAGCTTAGAGGCTATTTATATGTTCAACTTAATTCCTATCCATCCAGTTCTACGCCTTGCAGTTCTTTCATTGCATCATAAGCAGCTGATCGTTTATTATGATCAACTCCCAGAATTAATAAATCTCCTGCTACAATTACTGTATCTCCGTGAGGAATTATTTCTCGACTTCCTCTTCTAATCGTTCTAACAAGTACATTATCTGGCCATTTAATATTCTTGATTTCCTGATCTACTAACTTACTATTTTCATAGACTGGAATATCTAATTCGTCTTCTTCACCGGAGATTGGCTGCAAACGTGTTTCTGGCATCATAGCAGCTGCTAAACTATCATAAATTGGCTTTCCACCAAGAATTTGATCAATTAAAAGTGCAATAAACGCCACAACAGCTAGTGGCATTAAGTGAAGAAGAGATCCCACCATTTCAGTAATCAAAATTATTGCTGTAAATGGAGCGCGAATTATAGCGGCAAAATAGCCTGCCATTGAAAAAATTATCAAGTTAATAACTAAATGTGCAGGCATTAAGCCAAGCTGTACCATTAATGTGCCATAGGTTGCTCCAATTAGAGCCCCCATAGTTAAAATTGGTAAAAATATACCACTAGGTAAACCTGAATCATAAGAAATAATGGAAAATGCGATTCGCATTACATAGTAAAACGCTAAAATTCCAACTAGTGCCCATCCACTTTGAGTGAGCATTTTTTGTAAAGATAAAATCAAACGATTACCTGGTCCAGTAATTAATGGCCAATAATACATAATTGGAATTAAAAGTGCTAATGGAATTAAACCATGTAGCCAACGTGGTAACCAGGTAATTTTTAAATAGACTTTTTTTAATCCAAATAAACCTTTTTTATATAAATGGCCTAATAGTCCCAGGATAATTCCTAAAATTACCAAATGCCAGTACAAATAAATTGGAAATGAATGATCATATGGCATCCCTAAAGCATGGTGTAAGCCAAAAAAGTAGGACACCATAAAATTAGCGGCAATTGCTCCTACCAAGGAATTCATCCAAACTCGTGGAGAGAAATTATGAAAAATTTCTTCTAAAACAAATAATGCTCCACTTAATGGGGCACCAAAGGCAGCTGCAAGTCCACTAGCAGCTCCAGTAGCCAACAATACTCGTTGATTAGACTTATTTTGCTTTAACTTCTCACCGACTCCTTGGCCAATGGATGAACCGAGTTGAAGGGATGGTCCTTCAGGCCCTAGAAACAATCCCGTTCCAATTACTAAGATTCCCCCAATTAGCTTTCTCCACAAAATCTGCCACCATTTAAGTTGTAGTTTACCTTGAAGCTGTAATTTAACTTCAGGAATACCAGATCCTCCAACATGTGGATATTGTTTAACAAAATAACCCGCTATGATCCCGACAGCAGCTAATCCAAGAACAATTGCAACAAACCAAACTGGATTATTATGCGCCTCTTTAAAAAGATAGAGCCAAAAAGCAGACGTCTTTTCAATTCCAAATCTAAATAATCCAACTACGGCACCCGCAATTAGTCCTACAATTAATGCCTGTAGCATCAACTTCAGATTATCTTTTTCTTCTTTCCTCATTCTTACTTACCTACGTCCTCTTTATTAGATACTGCTCTATTTTAACGCAAAAAGCCACTACATCTGTAGTGACTTTTTTAGTTTCATGTGAAACATTACTATTTTTCTTCATACCATTCAGTATGGAAAGTACCTGGACGATCATTTCTTTGGTAAGTGTGAGCACCGAAGTAGTCACGTTGACCTTGAATAATGTTTTGAGGTAAACGTGGATTAAAAATGGATTCCAAGTAATTCAAAGCTGCACTAAGAGTTGGAGTTGGTACACCAGCATCAGCCGCAATTTTAACCACATCTCTAAGAGAACCAATATTTTCTTTCTTTACCTTATCAAAAAATGGAGCCTTGAATAAGTTAGGCAAGTCTTTATCAGCATTATACGCAAACTTAATGTCATGAAGCATTTGTGAGCGGATGATACAGCCAGCTTCCCAGTTTTGGGCAATAGTTGAATAGTGCAAGCGCCAGTTATAAGCTTTTGCAGCCATCGTTAATTGTTCAAATCCTTGACCATATGAAACAGCCATAGCTAAGTATAAGGCCTTTGCAAGTTGATCAACTAAGTCTTTTGGAGCTTTCTCTGGGTCAATCTTTGGTTCAGGATCATTTCTCAAAGTTGCTTTTGACATAAAACGAGCAAGAACAGCTTCTGCAATTACAGTAATTGGAGCACCTAAACGAATTGCATCTTCAAGCATCCAGTTACCAGTTCCCTTATAAGAAGCTTCATTTAAGATATGATCAATAATATGATCATCAGTTAAGTTATCCTTTTGTTTTAAGACCTTAGAAGTGATTTCAATTAAATAAGCTTGTAAACCACCCTTATCCCAATTCTTAAAGATTTCACTCATTTCATCGTTTGAATAATGACCAACGGTGCGGAGAACATCGTATACTTCAGAAATAATCTGCATAATACCATATTCAATACCATTGTGAACCATCTTCACATAGTGACCACTACCTGCTGGTCCAATGTATCCAACACATGGTTGACCAGTTGGAGTCTTGGCAGCCATAGCTTCAAGGATTGGCGCTACTTCTTCATAAGCTTTTTCATCACCACCTGGCATTAAAGCAGGACCATTCAAAGCTCCTTCTTCACCGCCAGAAACACCCATACCAATGAAGTGAATACCATGCTTTTCCATTTCCTTATAGCGACGATTAGTATCATGGAAATTAGAATTACCACCGTCAATTAAAATATCGCCCTTATCTAAAAGAGGCAATAGTTTTTGTAAAGTTTCATCAACTGGTTTACCAGCCATGATTTGAATCAAGATTTTTCGTGGCTTTTCTAGTGAATTAACAAATTCTTCCCAAGTATAAGTTGGCTTTAAATTCTTATCTTCATATTTTGCTAAAGCATCAACCTCTGGCTTATCAATTGAAAATCCAGAGACAGAGTAGCCATGATTTTTAACGTTTAAGGCAAGGTTTTTCCCCATAACGGACAAGCCAATAACCCCAAATTGTTGCATATTTTTGCCTCCACATATTTAATAAAATTCGTTCATCTACTAGTATACTTTTTTATTATGAATTTCGCACAATTTTGCTTACTTTTTATTAAAAAAATAAAGAGTCCAGCTATGTGAACTCTTTATTTAATTATTTCCTAGGAAATTAATGGCGTGATGCGCCTGATGAAGCATCTTCTTTAGCTTCAACTGGCTCTGCTTCAGTATGTTCAGATGCACCAGATGCAGCATCTGCCTCTACTCCATACTTACCAGCAAAGTAACTAAATGGCTTCAAAGCTTGAGCATCATATTTAGCAACGAAAGCTGGATCGTCTAAAGTATTTAATTCAGTTGAATATGGCATATCATGAGTAATCTTACAGTCAATCAAAACTGGACCTTCCATTTGTTGAGCCGCAGCGACTGCGTCTTCAAATTCTCTCTTAGTACGAACAGTAAAGCCTTTTACATTCATACCTTCAGCCGACATAGCCCAATCATTATCAGGAAGTTTTACACCAGATAATGGTTGATGAGACTCATCGACTTGTTCCGCTTCAATATAACCCAAAGTTTCATTTGTGAAGACCACATTAATAATATGCATATTGTAGCGTGCCTGGGTTAAAAGCTCTTGGTTCATCATGGCAAAGCCACCATCACCAGCTAAGTTCCAAACCTCACGCTTTGGATAAATAGTAGCAGCGGCTAAAGCAGCTGGAGCACCATACCCCATAGTTGCATATAAGCCGGAGGTAGTCCATTTTTGATCATCATGTAGGTGCATCAAGCGATCAAAGTTAATATTTACATTACCTACATCTACTGCAAATACGGCATCATTAGCAGCCTTTTTATTGATTACATCAAAAATTGGTTCTACTCTCATTGGGATTTCGTCTGAATCATTAAAGCTCTCAAGCCAAGCCTCCCAGTTTTCACGATCAGCAAGAGCAGCCTTGTATAATGGAGATTCTGCACGCCCTTCACCAGCTTCAATTAAGGCACGTAAAGTTTTCTTGGAGTCAGCTAACATTGGAACAGTTACAGCATGGCGCTTACCCAATCTTTCTGAATTAATATCAATTTGAATTACTTTTGCCTTAGGATTGAAGAAGAAGATAGAGAATGGTGAATTGTTACCAACCCAAACTACTAAATCAGCATGAGTTTGAATGTCATTACTTGGCTTAGCACCCACACGACCAATTGAACCCATATATGCTGGGAACTCATCCTCAACAATTCCTTTTCCTAAAACTGATGAGACTAGTGGCATCTTAAATTTATCAGAAAATTCTTTTAACTCTGCACTAGCATCTTGGGCACCATGACCAAAGTAAACAATTGGATTTTTAGCTTCTTTAATTAATTCAAGGGCTTTATCAATTTGTTCCTTGCGTGGTGCTGGGAAATTAGGAACAATCTTGTGTGCTGCAGCATTATTACGGAAGTTATCTTCAATCTTATCCCAACCAAAGTCTTTCGGTAAGATTAAAACAGCTGGACCCTTCTTTTGATAAGCTTGACG
This sequence comes from Lactobacillus johnsonii, assembly GCA_048407585.1. Taxonomy (GTDB): domain Bacteria; phylum Bacillota; class Bacilli; order Lactobacillales; family Lactobacillaceae; genus Lactobacillus; species Lactobacillus johnsonii_C. The sequence continues at coordinate 15,179 of DBFNNF010000357.1, forward strand.
AATTGCCTCATCCATTAAAACTGGAATAGCTTCCGCTGTTTTTGCTTGGTGATTCCAAACAGCAACTGGATCAAACCATGGCTTTTCATCAAAAGCTTGGAAGAAATCAATATCTTGACGACTTGTTGGAACATTAGCAACAATTGCAACCATTGGTGTCTTGTCATATTTTGCATCATAAAGTCCATTCATTAAGTGAACGGCACCAGGGCCTGCAGAACCAAAACAAACCCCTACTTTTCCACTAATTTTGTATTCAGCGGAAGCTGCTAAAGCACCGGCTTCTTCATGTCTTACTTCAATAAACTTTATCTTATCTCGCCAGTTATGAATTGCATTCATTGTTGAGTCAAATGAACCGCCTGGAAAACCGTATATATGGTCAATACCCCAGTCATATAAGACTTGGAACATTGCATCTGAGCCACTAATCTTTGTCATAGTCTATAAGCATCTCCTTAATGTTTTTTCTTACACCTTGATTAAAGCACATTTGTAACATAATTGAAAGCGGTTGCCATAGGTGCTAGGACTGTATTTGACTATTATCAAAAATAATTAATTCACAAACTATTTATTCTTCTTTTACAACTTATCATTAGGCAGCAACTTTAAACTGTGATTAAGTGATCATACTCAACAAAAAAAGCA
>DBFNNF010000358.1:0-3861 GCA_048407585.1 Lactobacillus johnsonii
AAAAATTAAAAATGATAACAAAAGAAGATATAATTCACTGGTTTGAAGTTCTCAAAAATAAATGTGATAGAGTAACGACAGGTAATTGTTCTCATGAGATTAATTCAATTCGTTTCTTAGCATCTAATTGGGCAAGTAGAATAAAGAAAGAACAAGGAGAAACTATGTTTTATCATAATTTCATAGGTATATCTGAAGTTTGTACTAAAGTAACTTCTGGGAATCTTTCTCATCATATAGCAACTATTAAAGGAATGTGTACTCGAAATATAGAGTTCATTGAAAAGTGTGGAATAGAAGAATAAGTTAAATATGAGTAGTTATTATCAAAAAATCAACACTCTCTACAAAAGAGATATGACAAAACCTAAGAAACCGATAATTCTTGGGGAATATTCGGAGCCTGAGTTTGAAGTTCTTAAAGATCTCAAATGGGAAGCTACTGAAAAGATTGATGGAACTAATATGTCTTGTTGTTTTCATCCAGGTTTCAGAATGATTGAAATTCGTGGGAAAACTGAAAACGCAAGCATTCCCACTCACTTACATAAGCGAATGGAGGAATTGTTTCAGTTTGATCTCTTATATAAAGCTTTCGGAGTACAAACAGAAACAGGAGAAACTGTTTATCCTGAAAAAGTAGAAATCTTTGGAGAAGGGTATGGTTTAAAGATTCAGAAAGGTGGAAACTATATTAAAGATCATTGTGATTTCATTTTATTTGATGTAAGAATTCTTACATCTACAGGTGAATCTCTTTGGTTAACTCGAGAAGCATGTGAAGATATTGCTAAAAAGCTTAATCTTAAAATTGTTCCTTTAGTAGGTTATATGACTATTAAAGAAGCTGAAGATTTCGTAAAAGCAGGTTTTAAGTCTTTAATTGCTGAAAATAAAGACTATATTGCCGAAGGTCTTGTACTTAAAGCACCTTGTGGTTTATTAAATCGCAGAGGTAAGAGAATCATTACAAAAATTAAATATTGCGATTACAAAGATCTTTAATATGAGAGCCCTCAACATTTTAGTACTATTAGCAATTGTATTGCTACTCTTTCTTTTAATAATTGTTTTAATAGGATATATAATGTTTAAAGCGTCTATTTGGTTAGGTGTTGGATATATTATGATTTTTATTGCAATTATTATATATCTTTTATACAAACAAATAGAAAAATACTAAACATATGACTGAAAAGAATAAAGTCTTTTTTGCAGCAGATGGTATTACTGCTACTTCTGCAAATCATCTCTGCAATATAGGTAAAGAATATGTTGCATCTGCTCATAGCCGTCTTGATAATATTCGGTTTATTACTACGACTGTAGAAACATTAAGTGCAGACAACCGCATCACTCTCTCGCAAGGATTAAATTCCGCAGAAGTACTTTCTTTAAAGGAAGAAATCAGAAAAATTGCTGAAATTAACGCATTTATTGCATATATGCGAGAGGCAATCAAGGCAAAAGAAGCTGAACATCGTACTGTAAAAGAGCTTTCTTTTAAGGATTGGTGCGAGCAGGAAAGTATTACTCTTCCTGAATATCCTGCTAATCCTAAGTATCCTTCTTTTGAAGATATCTTAGGAGAGTTAGATATCAAAGAGCGTAATCGTTATTACACTCTTGGTGCAGAAGCTGCTATTATTGGTAAGCAGATTCATCCTCGTGGTGCTATTCATGAAGCACGTGAAAAACTGTTTGATGCAATATCAAATCCTGCATTAGTAGAAGATGATAAAGTTTATCGTCACATTGCATCTGTAAAACAGGAAGAAGTTGAAGAACTCTACTTTGAGTTGCAAAAACAACATCGTGCTGTTGAAGCAAGCCTCAACGCTATTAAGGGTTCTATTGATCAACGTGTTGCAGAAGAAACTGCAAAACTTGATACTGAAACTGCAGTTAAATTCAAACAATATTCAAACGAGATAGAACTCTTGAATAAGCAGTTTACAACCTGGAAAAACGAGGAAATAAGTAAAATTGGTAAACTTCGGATTATAATTCCGAATGAACTGAAAGATACTTATGATTTCTTAAGTTCTCTCTAATAGGTAGATAGATGCTATACTGTATTTTCATCAGTATACTCTATCTTTTACATAGGACTAAATCCTACAAGATATATTGTGTGTTATACGCGTGTTGCGGATAATACAAATATAGACAAACACTTGCTCTAGTAAAGCACATGTATGCTAAGCATTATTAGTATTGTACAAACTTGTGAAATACTTCAAATATAAATATAATTGACTTTGTTTTTAGCTTTGAGAAGTATTTCGTCATGGTCATTGTTTTTACTTTTGCCTCTGTTAGGATTTAGTCCTATGACTATTTCTTTATATACCTGCTGACTCCTGCGGTATAGAAAATGGGTAGTTTTCCTTCGACTATATGTAAGGGTATGTAACTCAGTGATACTTAAGACTGAGGGAGTTAAAACTAATCTTAAAAGTTTGGTAGATTGGCTATTAGATCCCCACAAGAAATAGCCCTCCGCGATGTTCAGGCAACTTCACGCGTATCTGAAGTATCCCTATCGTCTTTCCTAGGACATTAAACAAGGATCTTGAGCCTATCGAGAATACGGGGCAATTCGGTCGGTTTTTTCATGTTAGGTTCCGCAGAAATAAAGAACATGCTATGTAGTTTCCATCGTGAAATAATAGCCGCGGTTAGTGTTTTCACACTAATCTCCGTTATAATTAGAGTAGGGATACTCTAGACTACAAGCTTGGAGTTCTACAAGTTTAAAAAAGAATCCTACTAGGGAGGTGATGGTTAATTCCTCCCTGCTCGGGGCTGCTAGGTATTTGATCCTAATGTCAAGTAATATCAATCGTGTCGAGTTTGATTCATACTCGTAAAACAGATTCAAACAATAAACGCAAATAACATTTTTTCGCGCATTATCAACAAGGTTGAGACGGCGCTGTTTGGCGACATTGAAGGAGTAGCTTTAATAGCTGCGTAAATCAATGGGAGGTTCGTCACTCTTAAACTGGCGAGAACAACACTTCCTTTCAAGGTTTGGCTTCGTTCCTTAAAAATGAGCTGGTGGATGGGTCACCTTCGGGTACCCCTATTGGGTAGTTCCAATTAAAACAAAACTAACACACGTAATAAGTTGATATTAGGAGAATTAGGAGACACGCGTTCGACTCAATGGGTCGCTTTGGAAGTAATTCCATCGATTAAACAGGATGAATTGCTGGAAGGCTAAGTCAGAAATGATATGCTAATCAGCAGCTAAGCTATAGACCATTCTATAGAAAGTTCAGAGACTACTGGAGGGAAAATGGGTTCCCTTAATAACCAGATTTAGCGTCCTGCTCCAGTGTTTTCACTGGATGATGATATAGTCCTATTTTTAACAGCATCAATTAAGCTGTCCTTAGAAATAAGGTTCCGATGGATTAGTCTATGACAATTAGGACATAAAGAAATAAGGTTTGAAATTTCATTTTTACCTCCTTGAGAAACTTCTATAATATGATGTATATCTCTTGGACCTTTATTTCAACCGCATAATTCACAAGGAATATATTCAAATATTTTGTAATAATATTTCATATCTTTTGTGTTGTCAACCTTTTGTTGAGCTCTATAATGTTTTTGTTTACAAGACAACGAACAATATTTAGCTGTAGCATGATATCCAATAAAGAGTTTACCACAATGTTTACAAATAAGTTCAAATTGTTTTGTTTTTTCTGCTTTTGCAGCACAAGATAATGAACAATATTTAGCATTTCCTCTGTTTATTTCTTTATTTTCTGCTAAAAAGACTTTTCCACAATAATTACATTTTTTCTCAGTTTATTATATTCGCTCATAAATAACTCCAGACCTTTT
>DBFNNF010000359.1:0-7871 GCA_048407585.1 Lactobacillus johnsonii
AATAATCTGCTTTCTTAATGACCAACTATCATTATTGAAAATCCAACCCGCTAAACAGAAAAAGATACCAATTAAAAAAGATTCTAATATCCAAAATAAAAAATCTGAAATTTGGAGTGTCCCATTAGCTAAATTTTTCCAAGAATACTGCAGCAAAATCTGAACAACTATCCAAGTCATCCCGATTCCAATTCCAATTAAACCACTTACTAATAATTGACCAACCTTTTTCATAATCCTAACCTCTCTTTCAAAACTTTAATCTTTCTTCTTGCAACCTGAATGCGTAAGCCATTTTCTAAAATTGCATCAATATTTCCGCTACTAACAATTTCTAAATGATTTATAGAATGATAGTTGACAATCGAACTTCTGGAAGTAGTAACAAAATCATTAGGTAGAAGTTTTTCCACTTGATACAATCTTCCTCTAAAAATGTAAACATCTCTTTCTGTACAAATCATTGTTTTTTCATTTTCAACTTGAATAGCAAAAATTTGCGAAAATTCAATCATATAAGCATCTCTATTTTTGTAGCCCCAAAGGAAATCTTGCTTTGATTTTAATTCATGCGTGATTCGCCTTATTTTGCTAGTCATCTTTTTCAACCAAAATTCAGCTTTTTCTTCTGGTAGATTAGGATCAATCTTAAACTCAACTTTCATTAATTTTCCTCCTTACTTGGTTATTAAGTATAGTTATTTACCGCTTGAAAACCAGAGATTTTCGGTAAATGGTCTTAATCTAACGGTAAGCGGTAGGTTTTACCATATTTGAAATTTTCAACCCATTTGCATAAGATTAACAATGTTGAAAATCAAATTATTTTATGAAGATATAGGACTATAAAATGGCAAAAAAAGAAGTACTAAGCGAAATTCAAGTTACATTAGATATCATCGGTGGTAAGTGGAAACCGCTAATTTTACATTATTTACAAGAAAACGGAACTAAACGCTATAGCGAAATCTTGCGCTACTTAGAAGATGCACCTAAAAAGACTTTAACAGCTCAATTAAAGGAATTAGAAGCCGACAAAATCATCAAGCGTACTGTCATCCCAACTGTTCCAGTTCAAGTAGAATATAGTATTACCAATTATGGTAAGACTTTATTTTCCATTTTAGATGTCATGTGTGCCTGGGGATATGTTAATCAAGCTAACTACGATGTAAAACATCCAACTTGTACCCTTAATGAAAAAACTAAACAGATAAAGGAAGAAAAATTAGCCAAGTTGCACAAGATGTTTGTTGACTAGGTTACTTTAAAGTTCCCTGGGCACATAATTGTGCCGTCTTCACAACATTTGTAAACGCTTGTATGATTTTAAGTGAAGTCAAATATGAGTGTTTAGAAAGGTTATTTTTATGAAACAAACAAATTTAGGAATTACTTCTTTGAAAATTTCCGCAATGGGATTAGGTATTATGCGTATGAATGCCAAAACTCCACAACAAGCTGCCCAAGCTTTAGAAGCTGCTTATGATAATGGAATTAACTTTATCGATTCAGCCGATATTTATGGCCAAGGCGAATCTGAAAAAATTTTTGGTCAAGCTCTCAAATTAAGTAAAATCAAACGTGAGGATCTCTTTATTCAATCTAAAGTTGGAATAATTGTTGATCCTAATAAAAGTGAAGGCTCACGTGTTTTTGGTGGGCGCTATGAATTCACAAAAGATCACATTTTAGAAGCTGTGGACGGCATATTAGCAAGAATGGACATCGAGTATTTAGATTCTCTAGTTCTTCACCGTCCTGATGCCTTAATGGATCTTGAAGGGATAAAAGAAGCATTTGATATTTTACAAGCTGAAGGTAAAGTTAGATTCTTTGGCGTTTCCAACTTCAACTCACAACAATTTGAAATGGTACAGGAAGTTGTCAGTCAGCCTTTAATGTTTGATCAACTTCAATTTGGCCTTATGCACACTGGCATGATTGATTCAGACTTTAATACTAATGTTTCAGAAACAGTTCCTGCCAACCACGGCTTTGGTTTATTAGACTTTTTACGTAGAAAACACATTACCTTACAAGCTTGGTCACCATTTCAATATGGACAGTTTGAAGGTAGTTTTATCAATAATCCTGACTTTCCAACTTTAAATGAAGAATTAGATAAATTAGCTAATAAGTATAATGTCGGTAAAAATGCAATTGCAGCTGCTTGGGTTTTGCGTTGGCCTGGTCAAGCGCAAGTTATTATTGGAACAATGACTCCTGCTCATATCATTGATTCTGCTAAAGGTGCAGATGTGGAATTAACTAGACAAGAATGGTACAGCCTTTACATGGCAGCAGGACATGATTTACCTTAAATTTTGGAATGAATACAAAAAATCCGCTAGGAAGAAGATCCTAGCGGATTTTTATTATCTGTCAATTATCAAAATTATTTTTCTCTTGAGTATGATTTAACATCAGCATCAATTTCAGCAATAAAGTCGTCTAAACTCTTAGAAATTTGTTCTTCAGTACCATAGCGACGAACATTAACACCATTTGCATTCATTTCTTCATCACCAAGAACTAAAGTATAAGGAACTTTTTGAGTTTGTGATTCACGAATCTTGTAGCCAAGTTTTTCATTTCTGTGGTCTACTTCTGCTCTAAATCCGCGCTTAGCTAATTCTGCACGAACTTTATCAGCATATTCACCGTGAGCTTCTTCATTAACTGGAATAATTTCAGCTTGAACTGGAGCAAGCCAAGTTGGGAATGCACCCTTGTAAATTTCAGTTAAGTAAGCGATGAATCTTTCCATAGTACCAACAATACCACGGTGAATCATAACTGGACGGTGTTCTTCACCATCTTGACCAACATAAGTTAAGCCAAATCTTTCTGGAAGCATGAAGTCAAGTTGAATAGTTGACATAGTTTCATCATTACCTAAAGCAGTCTTAGTTTGAATATCAAGCTTAGGACCGTAGAATGCTGCTTCACCTTCTGCTTCAACGTAATCAAGGCCAAGGTCATCCATAGCTGCTTTAAGCATTGATTGAGATGTTTCCCACATTTCATCGTTTGCGTAGTACTTATCCGTGTTCTTTGGATCACGGTAAGAAAGTCTGAAGTAGTAATCAGTAATATCAAAGTCTTTATAAACATCCATGATCAACTTCAAAACTTTAGCAAATTCTTCTCTAATTTGATCAAGTGCTACAAAAGTGTGTCCGTCGTTCAAAGTCATTTCACGTACACGTTGCAAACCTGACAAAGCACCTGATTTTTCATATCTGTGCATCATACCTAATTCAGCAATACGAATTGGTAATTCACGGTATGAGCGAATGTGGTGCTTATAGATTTGAATATGTGATGGGCAGTTCATTGGACGAAGTTCAAGCATTTCGCCATCACCCATGTCCATTGGTGGGAACATGTCATCACGATAGTGTGCCCAGTGACCAGAAGTCTTATAAGCATCTACGTTCATTAAGACTGGAGTATAAACGTGTTCATAACCATCAGCTACTTCTTTATCAACGATGTATCTTTCAACAACACGACGAATAGTAGCACCCTTTGGCATCCAGTAAGGAAGACCTGCACCAACTTTAGGATCAACAAAGAATAAGTCTAAGTCTCTACCAATAGTTCTGTGGTCTCTTTCTTTAATTTCAGCACGACGCTTCAAGTCTTCATCTAAAGCAGCCTTCTTGAAGAATGCAGTACCAAAAATTCTTTGAAGCATTGGGTTAGAAGATTTACCTAACCAGTATGCACCTGCAACTGACAAAAGCTTAAAGTTCTTGATTTTACCAGTATTTGGTAATAAAGCATCAAAGCCAAAGTCAACAAAGTCACCTAACTTGTAAACTGCAACTTCGTCTTCTTCATCTTTCAAAAGATCCAATTTGAATTGGTCATCCTTAAAGATTTCTTCCAATTCACTCTTCTTCATTGAAGTATATTCAATCTTTTCACCATTCTTAATGGCTTTTTGCATTGCCTTTTCAAGTTCTGGTAATTCAGTAACCTTAATTTGATCTTCTTTATCAGTATCTACGAAGAAGCCACCTTCGTCAGCTTCGTGCATCCCCAAACGTAATTCTGGGTATTTGCGCTTTGCAACAGCTTCAAGCAAAAATGCTGCAGTAGCACGTAAAATGTCTAAGCCTTCTTCATCTTTATCAGTAATAATAGCTGCTTCTACATCTTCATCAACGATGTAATCTAAAGGCTTCATTACTCCATTAATCTTTGCACCAACAGCAGCTTTTCCTAGAGAAGTAGCAATTGAAGATGCTAATTCCTTAACAGAAACTGCCTTATCAAAATCTTTTTTAGAGCCGTCTGGCAAAGTTACAGAAAAACTCATAAATTTTTACCTCCAAATAAAAAATCCCAGCACTAAAAACAGTGCTGGGACGTTAAAATACGTGGTTCCACCCGAAATTCGAATTAATTACAAAATTAATTCCTCTAAAGGTCGTTAATGGTACCTAGCCAAATATAAAAAATTTCAGGAATGAAATTGGGGTTTTCTTCTAATCAGGAGCTTCCAGAACTAGGCTCCTGTCTCTGAATTGAAGAAAATCATGTCTTTCATTGACTTTCATTATACTAGCTCATCAAATAGATGCAAGCAAAATTTAAAAATTAATTTCGACGATTTTTACCACCGACAAAAACTTCTTTACTCAAAAAACGAACTCGTTCCATCAAACGTCTTGCCTTAACTTCATCAACGCTATTTCTCGTTTCGGCGAAATGTTCATTTAAGCCGTCCATTGTTATATTCGAACTAAAAAATGTTGGTAAAACATTATCCATCCGCTTTTGTAAAATTACACCTAATACATCGTCTCGTGACCATTCACTTAACGTCTCTGCTCCAATATCATCAAAAATTAAAACCGGAGCTGAAGCGATGCGATCAATTTCATCATTTAAACTATTATCTTGGAAATGGCTTCCTAAACTAGCAATAAAAGAAGGTACATGTAGAAAAACTACTCTACTTCCTTGTCGTGCTATTGCATTAGCTACGCCAGCTAGAATATAGGTTTTTCCTACACCAAAATCGCCAGTTAGATACAGTCCCTTTATATGTTTATTTTTTTTAAATTCAGCTAAAAACATTGCCACTTCATTCAAGGCGTTCTCACGTTCAGGAGTTGCATCAACATTCGCCAATTCAACATGCCGAAGCTTAGCAGGTAGATCAATCAGTTCAATTCTATTTTCTGCGTGCTTTTTAGCTTCTGAATTCAGTTTTGCTTCAGTAGGGACATAGGTAATATCAATTACTTTTCCATTAAGAAAAAGTTTAGGCGTATATCCCTCCATCACTGGATTTGGTGACTCAATTTGTTCAACATAGTTGAAAATTGTAGGAAGGGATGCCTGGACAATTTCTTTGTTCAATCTTTCTTTATTCTGTGCGAGAAAGGCTTGAACTTTTGGATGCTTTATTGCTGTTTTAGCAATTTTCTTGCTATCTTCACCTAATTTGCGTTTCTTTATAATTCGTGTAATTACTTCAGAAATATCTTCCACCAGTACAACACTTCCTATTCATTTTTACCAAATTCTCTAAAAATTCGATTTCTTTCTTCAGCAGACATCGTTGTTTTTTCAGATTGATTTTTCTTTTCATACTTTGACCAGTCAGTTGTCTTACGGACCGTCTTTTTCTGAGTACGATAAGAGGGACGTTTACGCCTATTCTTACGTTCCTTAAGATATGCAATTGCTTCAGTTGGCGTAGTAATTCCCTTTTGAAGCCAATCATTAGCAATTCGATCTGCTAAATTATTAGTCAAAACCGCATCATATTCAAAACAAGTATGAACTATTAGATTAATTAAAGGCGGTGTTAATCCCATCTGATCCTGCAAACGATAAATAACTTTCTTTTCATTAGCAGTTACATAACCACCCTTTTTTTCTTTTAACTCATATAGGTAATCAGTGGGAGTTTTACTATCCACTGCTCGAATCAACTCTGCATCTGCTGTTGATAAGTTCTTAATTGTTTTATCGGCATCCTTAGGCTTTTGCTGCAACTGTTTTCTAACCATTTCCTTATTTCGATTAAGGCCAAAGTTTTCGTTAACCGCATTTTGAATTGCATACATATTTAATTTATCTGTGCCTGCCGACATAGTAATTAAAGAGGTTTCCACAAATTCTTGTTCTGTTAAGTGATAGAAATCAATAATTTGCTTAATTTCTACCTGATGCTTTAAAACTTCTTCTTTATCAATATGATAACTTGCAAACAGGTCGACCAAAAAGCTCCAATCAATCTTTACAGGCTCATTTCCTAGCTTTATTTCACCTTTATTATCTTTAGGAACTTCACTCGCTGCTTCTTTAACTTCTATCGGAGCGTCAATTGCACTTTCAGCACTTAGATGAAATACGTCAAAAAATCCACTAGTAACTTCTTTAGCATCCTTTAGGCCAATAAAAGTGCGCGGCGTGAATTTTTTTACCAAGCGATTAAAAGTTACATTCCCAACCCGCTCCAACAACAAACTAGACAACAAAAATGTATGAAAAAATTCACCAGCTGAGGGAACCTTTTCTACTTCAAAAATTAACGTTTCTCCTAAAACGGGATTTGATCCTATAAAAGTCTTAATCAAGCCCGTTGCTTCTAAATGATGGAGGGTGGAAAATAAATCTTCTAGTTTTAGATTTGTCTGGTCTTGAAGTTGATACAAAGTTTTATAATCTTTGGCAAACGGAACTTCATCAAACTCCTTAGTCAAAGTTATATACAATCCTACCCCTTGTATGCCTACAAGGGGTTCAAATAGAGTAGTTAAGACCCTTATATTTTCTTCACTAACAGCTACTTGATTAGCCACATAAAAAGGCTGCTTAGGATCAGCACTTTCAAACACCGGCTACCTACTCCTTATCATGCTTAGCCATCATATCTTCCATGGCTTCCATAAATCCTGAAACATCTTTAAATTGACGGTAAATACTTGCAAAGCGAATATAAGCTACATCATCTAAGTTTGCTAATTCTTTCATCACTAGATTACCAATATCTTTAGATGAAATTTCATTAAGACCTTGCTTACGAATTTCATTTTCTACATGGTCAACTAGAGCATCAAGTTGTTCACTTGAAATTGGTCTCTTTTGAGCGGCCATCATTACCCCATGTAAAATTTTATCGCGATTAAATGCTTCACGGGTTCCGTCATTTTTAATTACTAATAAAGGTGAACGTTCTACTCTTTCAAAAGTTGTAAAACGAAAACCACAATTTTCACATTCTCTACGTCTTCTAATTGCTCTATTTTCATCACTTGGACGAGAATCAATTACTCGTGAAGCATTTTTATGACAGTTTGGACATTCCATTTTTTTACCTGCCTATCTCTTGTAATAAATCAGATAATTTTTTCTCTAAGTCACCTATTGTACCAGTATTAGCTACTACATAGGTAGCCCTTTTTTCTTTTTCACTTAATGGCATTTGATTATTTATTCTAGCTACAGCTTCTTTTTTAGTGAAGTCATTTCGTTTCATTAAACGTTCAATCTGTAATTCTGGTGTAATAGAAATAACCAAAACACCATTACATAAACTTTCAAAGCCAGATTCAAACAGCAAAGGCACATCGATTACAACTAATTTTTCTTGACTTGCACGATATCGTGCCATTTGCTGTTTAATTTCTTGATGGACAAGTGGATGTGTTAACTCATTAAGTTTTTTCAACTTAGCTTTATCGTTAAAAACTATTCCACCTAACTTACGACGATTGATCGTTTGATCATCATTAAGAATATCAGTACCAAAATAATCAACTACTGCTTTGTAGCCATTTTGCCCAATTTCCATTATTTGATGAGCAATCAAGTCTGAATCAATAATTGGAATTTTTTTCTTT
>DBFNNF010000360.1:0-3046 GCA_048407585.1 Lactobacillus johnsonii
TTGTCTATTTAAAATCTTTTAGATTTTCTTTGGTTAGCAGAGACTGACTCAAACTTACATTCGAATTGTCATTCAAAACAACCGATTGAGTTTGCCAGCTATTAACTGCTTGTGTATTTTCTGAAGCTAGACCTACTGACAATGATGACAGCATAAAAATTAAATATGCGATTAAAAAAATCATCAATGTAATTAAGCCGTAACGCAGCTTCTCGTATTTTATTTCTTTTAGAGCTAAAAACATTTTTGCCTACTTCCTTTGTAATAAACATAAACTTTCATGGTATCTGTTTAGAATTTTTTCTTTATTCTTTTTATCAAATAGGGCTAAATCTATTGCTTCATGAGTTAAAACCATAGCAGCCCAAACTTGAGAATTAAGATTAAGAAAAGCTTCCTTCTGCCTTTTATCATCTCCAATAAAAGCTTGATTCTGACTAAGATGTAGTTTGATTAGATCAAAATAGATACTATTCTCAGTCTGATTAATAAAATCAACTGTCATCTTATAAAAAGCTTCAGGGTCAAACTCTCTCAACCTTGTTGGAGGTCCCATATGGACGTCTTTCATCGCAAGACCATAGAGATAAGTATATGCATCTTTCAAATCGCCAAAATACTTATAAAATGCGCCTCTAGCAATTCCAGCATCTTTTACAATTCGTGCTACCTGCGCCTTAGCTAAGGGATAAGTACTAAATTCTTTTAAAAGCGCTCCTACAATCTTTTGTTTCTTTTCCTCCGAAAGATTTATAAAAGTTTCACTGACCATATCTTCCCTCCTTGTGACACCGTGTCACTTTCAATGTGTCTTAAGTCTATTCCTAAAGTGACACTGTGTCAATAATTAGAAATAAAAAAAGCTTAATTTCGATAAGATATCAAAATCAAACCTTAAAATTATTATGCTAAGACGCGGTTATAGTAAACCAAAGTTCCATATTCTCTATTAATGTCTAATTCAGCTAGACCGCAATTCTGCATTTGGTCAAAATACTTAATATCGCCATTAGTTAAAAAATGAGCACAAATCATTCGACTTACTACACCATGACAAACTACTAAAACTGTATCATCAGCGTGTTCTTTATATAAATCGTCAAAAAATGCAGCAATTCTTTTTCTAAAATCTTCACGCTTTTCTACATCTGAAGCATACTTATAAATATTATCGTTAATTAGTCCTTTGCTATTAAAAGCATCTGGATGCTTTTTACGATATTCCAACGAAGATTTTCCATCCCAAGAACCATAATTTAGTTCTTCAATTCGCTTATCAGTTATTATTGGGGTCTTATCTCCCACAAAAATCCTTGCAGTTTGTTGAGCTCTCTTTAATGGGCTTGCATATACTGCATCAAATTGACTAGGATCAAAATTCTTAGCAGCTTTTTCTGCGTAGGCGCGCCCTTCCTTACTTAAATCAGGATCAACACTTGATCCTTGAATCATTCCTTGCTTATTTAATTCAGTAGTTCCATGACGTAAAATTACTACTCGCATAACATATTACCTCTTAATTCCGTAATACAAGGGTTCCGTCCGATTAAAGGTCATTAATCTTGGTCGCTCAATATCATTTTTTTCAAAATGAAGTTCAGTAAAACTAACATTTCTTACTGTCATTACATCTTCAATTTTTAGTTTAAACCACCGAGCTATTAAACTCCTAATCACAAATCCGTGACAAACAATCATAATTGTCTTGTCATTAGCATCGGGTTGAATCTCAGATAAAAATTCTTCAACTCGATCTGCTACTTGACTAAACGTTTCACCATTTTCAGCGTATTTTGCATATTTACTATTAATAGTTCCTAAATCATCGAAGGCATCAGGATATTTTATCTTCAGCTCTTCGGCATGTTGGCCGTCCCAAGAGCCAAAATTCATTTCTCTAAGTCGATCATCAGTAATAATCTCTTTTTGAAAATCAGTTAAAATTTGTGCTGTTCTTTTAGCTCTAATTAGCGGACTTGCATATACTTGATCAAGTTTACTATTGTCAATTAATTTACTTACTTCTTCTACTTGTTTAACACCTGCTTGGCTTAAGTTAGGGTTACTAGTACCGCCAGAGATCACATCAGAAGTATTATGTTCACTAACCCCATGTCTTACTAATAACAGATCCATATCATCACAATCCTTTATATTTTATCCAAGAAAATATTATACTAAAAATTTATTAAGCTACTAAATTATCTCACATGTCAGACTATAATAAAGTTAGACAAAAAGAAAGTAGGCATTAATATGGCAACAATTACACTTGAGCGGGATGGATTACAATTAGTTGGAACTCGGGAAGAACCTTTCGGAGAAATATATGATATGGCAATTATTTTTCATGGTTTTACCGCTAACCGAAATACTTCTTTGCTAAAAGAAATTGCTAACAGTCTTCGGGATGAAAATATTGCTAGTGTTCGCTTTGATTTTAATGGCCATGGTGATTCAGATGGTAAGTTTGAAAATATGACTGTTTTAAATGAAATTGAAGACGCAAATGCCATTTTAAATTACGTCAAAACAGATCCACACGTACGTAATATTTATCTAGTCGGTCATTCTCAAGGCGGTGTCGTTGCTTCAATGTTAGCCGGGCTTTATCCTGATATTATAAAAAGGGTAGTGCTGCTAGCACCAGCTGCCACTTTAAAAAGTGATGCTCTTGAAGGTAATACACAAGGAGTTACCTATAATCCAGACCATATCCCAGACCGTCTCCCTTTTAAAGATTTAACCCTAGGTGGATTTTACTTACGCATTGCTCAACAATTGCCTATTTATGAAGTATCTGCTCAATTTACTAAACCTGTCTGCTTAATCCACGGTACAGATGATACTGTTGTTTCCCCTAATGCCTCAAAGAAATACGATCAAATTTATCAAAACAGCACTTTACACTTAATCGAAGGTGCAGACCATTGTTTTAGTGATATCTATCAAAAAAATGCTGTTAATTTAACAGCAAATTTTTTACAGAATAATAATGCGTTTTAATTTATATAGAAAAAGAGAAATCGTCTGATTTCTCTTTTTT
>DBFNNF010000361.1:0-5181 GCA_048407585.1 Lactobacillus johnsonii
TAGTAGGTATTGAAAATTTTAGAAGTGGTGGTCTAGATAACCAATAAATATCTAAAAATGGCTGAATTAAAATAAACCAAAATAAGAATGTTTGAAGCCGTTTTTTCATATGATTTTAGGTTCCTTTGATAAAACAAAAAATTATTTAGGCTTAATTTTTATTTTGATTCTTTATCCTTTTTGTCAGGTTCAACTTTAGAAATCTTTACATCATTTGTTGCGGCAGTCTTTCCACGTGCAGGTGATTTTACCTTCTTCAAGCTCTTGAAGTTAATGACCATTTTATTGTTTAATTCATTAACTGAAGATTCATCTTCTGGGTCATATGAAGTAATAGCTAGCAAAGCAGAATTTTCATAAATTTTTTCTACTTTTCCCTGAAAAGGATGCTTAAGTTCTTCCTCAGAAGTAGCAGCTAAAATTTGACCAATTTTTACATCAGCTTTTTTCATTTAAAAAACTCCCTTTTCTGTACAGAAATGTTTTACAATAGTGAAATACTATTATATATAATAGTCGATTTCAAGCGGGAGAGTAATATTTTGCAAAGAATTATCATAATTGCGGGACCAAGTGGAGTAGGAAAGACAACAGTCTCAAAATACTTAACGGAAAAATATAATATTCCGCGTGTAGTAACACATACTACTAGGCCAATGAGACAAGGAGAAATTCCGGGGAAGTCATATTATTTTGAAACTGATGAGAGTTTTAAAAAACTTCATTTCTTTGAACATGTAAAATATGGGGAATATCAATATGGATCCAGTAAAGAAGCTTTAGAAAAAGCCTGGGCAAAGAATGATTTGGTTTCTTTAATTGTTGAGACTGACGGAGTTAAGTCCTATTTAGAAAAATTAGGAAAGCAAGCATATTTTATTTATTTAACTGTTTCAGATTTTTCAGTTCTAAAAAAGCGATTATTAGGACGCGGAGATAAAGCTAGTGAAATTGATAAAAGATTAAATAGTTTTGAATTTAAGCGTGATTTACATTTGTCAGATGAACTTGCTAAAAAAGCACATGTATTAAATAATGACAACTGGGAAAAGACAGCTAAAGAACTAGATAAGATCGTAAAAAAGCTGGAAAATAAATAGATTTTGAATATGAAAAAGGTTGATAATAAGCTAAATGTAACGACAATGATTTAGCTTTGTAACAGGGCTGTAATATTTATGCCCTACAATAACCATTGTCAATTAAAAAAAGAGACACATAGTATAACTTTTTAGTTAATTAATGACGGCTATGTTGATAATTAAGAAAATGAATTTTATGGAGGAATAACCCTTGACTATCAAATCTAAAGTAATCAAATTTACAACTGCTGCTTCATTCGCTGTTGCAGGTATCGCAACTTTAAGTGCAGCTAAATTAAACTCATTATCTTTTAACGGTACTGCTCAAGCTTCTACTCTTCAAGCACCTGCAAAAGAAATTGGTGTCGTAAAGGTAAACTCTAAGACTGGTGAAAGTATTGCTGTTTGGAACAGCTACGAAGATGGTAAGCAACAAACTGGTAAGTACTTACCACACCAATCAAGCTGGAAGACATACAAGAAAGTTAAGACTGTTAAGGGTGAAACTTGGTACAACTTAGGTGGAAACCAATGGATTTCATCTGACAATGTTGAAGAAGAAGCTCCAATCGCAGTTACCGCTGATTTATCTGCAGTTGCTACTGCTGTAAGTCAAGTTCCAGCAGCAAACATTGCAAACAATAATGCTGCACAAGCTCCAGCAGCAAACGTTAACAACGCACAACAAGCAACTGCTCCAGTAGCACAACCTGCACAACAAGCAGCTACTACAACTGCTAACACTGCATCTGTTGCAACTACTACACCTGTACAAACTAATACTGCAGCAAACGTACAACAAGCAACTGCTTCAGTAGCACAACCTGCACAACAAACTGCAACTACTACTGCTTCAGCTAACACTCAAGCTGCTCCAGCACAAACTAACTACGTACAAACTAATACTGCAGCAACTACTAAGCAAGTATCTACTGCTTCAACTCAATCAAACACTACTTACACTGCACCTGCACAAAACAACACTGCTGCTAAGCCTGCACAACAACAAGCTCAACCAACTCAACAAGCTTCAAGTCAAGCAGCAACTACTCAAACTGCTAAGCCACAAGCTTCAACTCAATCAAACAGCAGCACTGCACAAACTGTAGTTAGCGCAGCACAATCACAAATTGGTAAGCCTTACGTATGGGGTGCAACTGGTCCTAACGCATACGACTGCTCTGGTTTAGTTCAATACGCATACAGCCAAGCTGGTAAGAACGTTGGACGTACTACTTACCAACAAGCTGGTGCAGGTCAACACATTTCTGTTAGCCAAGCACAAGCTGGTGATATCTTAATGTGGGGTGACTACCACGATGCTATTTACGTAGGTAACAACCAATACGTACACGCACCACAACCAGGTCAAAACGTAACTCAAGCTTCTATCTCAAGTTACTTCATGCCAGATTACGCAATCCGTGTAAACTAATTAATTGAAATAAAGATAGTTATTTTAGAAGGTTAATCAGAAGATTAACCTTCTTTTTTATGATATAATTAAAAGAACTTTTTTAAGGAAATAGGTATTTTTAATGAATAATAAAAACGAAGAAAAAAATACCCATCCCACAAATAACTATCGTAAGTGGCTAATAGGTATTTTAATTGGCTTAATAATAATTTTAATAGGTTGGTTAATTTTTGGTCATATTCAGTCTAAAAGAAATGCTGAAGCAGAAAAATTTAATTCTACCCACTTTAATTCGAATGTTGTAATTTATGATATTCCTGTCGGAAAGCTAACGGTCAAAAAGGCTACTGCAAAAATAAATGAAAAAGCAAAAAATGATGCGATTTTAGAGGGAGATAAAGTCGTATTAAAGAAGACCGGTAATAAAGTAATTACGAGTAAAGAAGTTCAATCATATTTTGAAACTCAACATACTCGCTACCCTAGCCGAAAGAAGTGGAATTTTCAAAATGATGCCTTATTAAAGGCAAAGGATAAATTAAATCAGATTAAAGATCGTCAAGTAAAATATACTGTAAATGGCAAGTCTTTCGTATTTAAAAGGGCAGAAGTATTTCCAAATGTATCATATAGAAATAATAAGTATGTATTTTTAGATACAAAAATTCTAGAAGATAAAATTAACAGCATTAACAAAGAAGTATCTACTCTTCACAAATCTTATGACTTCAAGCTTCCAAATGGTCAAGTTACGAAGGTTAAGAATGAAAGCTATGGCTGGGCTATTAATGAAAAGAAATTATTAGCTGGTGTTGAGAATGCATTAGCTAATGATATTCAAACACTTAATGGAAAGAATTATATCTATGGGGAAGGTTTTAGTACCTATGGAACTGGTTATGGTTTAAGCAATAATGGAATTGGTAATAATTATGTTGTTGTTTCTTTAACTGATCAAAAGATGTGGGTCTACAAGAATGGCAAATGTGTATTAACATTAGATACAATTGTTACTGGTACAGTGGAGACTAAGCTTGCTCATAAGAACCTAGAAACACCTACTGGAGTTTGGTATATTCACTATAAAGAATCTCCAAGTGTTTTAAAGGGAACAAATGATGATGGTTCGAAATACTCGGTTGATGTTAAATACTGGATGCCATTTACCTTAACAGGTTGCGGCTTCCATGATAATAGCTGGCGAAAGAATTGGTCAAAAACAGCTTACCTAAATGATGGTTCTTATGGATGTGTTAACTTAAGACCAAGTGATGCTCCCAAAGTTTGGGATAATGTAGAGAAAAACGAAGCTGTAATTATTTATAAATAATATGAAAAAAAGGCGTAGATTTTAAAATCTACGTCTTTTTGTTTGCTAAACAGTTTTAGTTTTAAATTTTTCTAGATCTTTTGGTGATAGTCTTACTGTAACATGAACGCCGTCATCTTTGAAATCTTCATTTAAAATTTGACCATATTCATGAAGATAAGCTAAATTTTTACCATCTGATAAAGGTAAGACCAAGTTTACCTTTTCGTAATTATCAAAAACTTTCTTAACAATTAAATCAGCTAGTTGCTTAATTGACTCGGGATCTTTAGCTGAATATAAAATATCATTTCCCTCAATTTGTGGATAATTGCGATCTGTCAAGTCGGCTTTATTATAAGCAGTAATCATTGGTACATTGGTAATTTTCAACTCATCTAAAACTTTTTGGTTCGTTTTAATCATTTGAACCATATTATGATCGGAAGCATCTACGACATTGATTATCAAGTCAGCATCTTTAGCTTCTTGCAAAGTAGCTTTAAATGATTCAATTAAGTTATGAGGTAACTTGGAGATAAAACCAACGGTATCTGAAAGAATAAAACTTAAGTCATCTTTTAAGTCAATTCTTCTAACACTAGTATCTAAAGTCGCAAATAGCATATTTTTTTCAAATACTTGCTTTTTAGAAGCTTCATCACTAAAGACATTTAACAACTCATTCATCGTTGTTGATTTTCCAGCATTAGTATAGCCAACGAGGGCGACTTGTGGTAGACGAGAATTGTTTCGTCTAGCAGATTTTATTTCTTCTTGTTTGCTAATGTCTTTTAGTTCCTTTTTAATTGCACTAATTTGTTTACCAATGGTTCGTCTATTTAATTCAAGCTTAGTTTCACCCGAACCACGGTTAGCAAAACCACCGCTTGCACCACCAGAACCACGCTGTTGGTCTAGATTATTTTCTGATGGATGAAGCCGAGGTAGTTCATATTGTAATCGAGCAAGTTGAACTTGTAGTTTAGCTTGTCTACTACGTGCTCGATTAGAGAAAATTTCTAAAATTAATTCAGTTCGATCAAGCACTTTAAGTTTTGTCATGCTCTCAATGTTTCTAATTTGAGTTGGCGAAAGTTCATCATTAATGACTAAAGTTTTAGCATGTAATTCTCGAGCCATATTTTTAATTTGATTAAGTTTACCAACACCAAAATATGTTCCCGCAACGATATTTTCAGCCTTTTGACTTGCTTGACCAACAACATCTAGGTTGTTGGCAAGTGCTAATTCTCTTAGTTCAGTCATATAATAGTCAAAATTAGGATCATTTAAATTTATGCCCGCAATAAATGCTATAATTTTTTTTGGTTGATTGTCGATCAAATAATTCACCTGCTTTCAAAAAATAG
>DBFNNF010000362.1:0-1686 GCA_048407585.1 Lactobacillus johnsonii
TTTGAAATATTAACAGCTGCTTTTGATAAAAAATATCAAGAGGCTACTCAGCGTTTAGAGGATCATTTGCGAGAAGGAGCAAGTGCAATTCAGCTACTAGCTATTTTTGAATCTCAACTTGAATTTTTGACTTGTGTTAAAGTTTTACAAAATAGGCGGTGGAGTAAAGATCAAATTACTAAGGAGTTAAAAGTGAATCCGTATCGAGTAAAATTAGCCCTTGAAAATAAAGTCTCGTTAAGTAAATTAACAGTGTTGCTAAAGCAGGCGATTGAACTTGATTTTGGCTACAAAAACGGAACTTATCATGGGGATGAGTTCTTGAAGCTCTTTTTATTAAAAATTTAGATAACAAAAAAGCCCGGAGGAAAACTCCGAGCTTTTATTTTGCCTAATATCAGGTGTCAAGTAAATAATTACTTGTTAGCAGCCTTCTTAGATAAGCGTGACTTATCACGGTTAGCTTTGTTCTTAGAAATAAGACCTTTAGAAGCAGCCTTATCTAAAGCACGTGCAGCTTTAACTTCTAAATCGAGGACATCTTTTGCGTCATTTTCAACAGCTTCGTTGAATTTTCTTACAGCAGTTCTCAATTTACTTAATTCAGCAGCGTTGCGCTTGTTAGCAGTAGCATTAGTCTTAACACGTTTAATTGCTGATTTAATTTGTGGCATCAAAATCACCTCGATAAAATAGATTTACTCGTTAATTATACTTAATACAAGCCGTTGGTGCAAGGTAATTTGGACTTGCTTTTTTAAAAACTTCCATGTAATATTAATATCTGTTGGAACCATTGACGCTGTTTTCCCGCCGCCGACGGTTAACGTTGTTAATGGCAATTATTTAAAAGAGAGGTATTTTTCTAATGGCTATTTCAAAAGAAAAGAAAGATGAATTAATCAAAGAATACGCACGTCACGATGGCGATACTGGTTCTCCAGAAGTTCAAATTGCACTTTTAACTAGTGACATCAACAACTTGAACGACCACTTAAAGGCTAACAAGCAAGACCACCACTCATACGTTGGTTTGCTTAAGAAGATTGGTCACCGTCGTAACTTACTTCGTTACTTGAAGAACAAAGATATTCAACGTTACCGTGAATTAATCAACAAGTTAGGTTTACGTCGTTAATTTTAATAATTCATAAACCTCAGCTACTCTTTATCTTAAAGAGTAGCTTTTTTGTTTCTTTCAAATTCATACTATTATATGGTAAAATTAATTAGATTAACTTCGTTTTGATCATTAAGATCCATAAATAATTTAAGTAAATATAGAAAGAAGCAAAAAAATGTCACAAAAGATTAAGATAATGATCTTGGGTGGCGCACGTGAAAATGGTAAAAACATGTACGCTGTTCAAGTAGAAGACGAAATTTTTATTATGGATGCAGGTTTGAAGTATCCTGATTCATCTTTGTTGGGAATTGACGTTGTTATTCCTGACCTACAATTTTTCCAAGATTATGCTGATAAAATTGCCGGTATCTTTTTAACTCACGGTCATGCTGATTCAATCGGTGCTCTTCCATATATTTTAAGAGACCACGATATTCCAGTTTTTGGTTCAAAATTAACTATTGAATTGGCTAAGATCGCTGTTCAACGTGAAAATAGACGTCGTAAAAATGACTTGTTCCACGTTATTGACGCTGATACAGAAATTGAATTTAAAAATG
>DBFNNF010000363.1:0-11097 GCA_048407585.1 Lactobacillus johnsonii
TCTGATTAACTGGAACTTGAAAACTTAAATTTTTAGTTTTAATTCATGAATCAATTAAGACATCATCAATATTATTTCTAGTTTGTCTAAATTCTTCTATAGATAACTTACTTCCTCTTTTAGGAGTAGTTTCATCTATAACAATAGATTCAACTTGATTTCTAACTGATAATCGATTAAGAACTTCATTATCAACACTTAGAATATTAAACATTTCTTTGAAGTGTGGAACACTAGCTATAACATCTAATATATTAAATGTAGTCTTAACTTTTTCATAGTTATCAATTTGTTGTAATCTGTATTCTTCATTAGCAGCAAACTTTAGTAGATTAAATTTCTCTCCAATTTCATCTTTAAACTTATCATTAATAAATGTTTCAATTCCCTTAATATAAGAATACTTTCCTCATTTATCTGTAGGAAGTCCTTGATTAATTTTTAATAATCTACCTAGAATTCTAATTTCTTCTGCACCTTTAGCTTTCTTCTTTAATGTTTTAAATAAAATTTCAGTTCTCTCATTTGCTTTTTTAATATCAGCTTCAGATGCATTTGGTTTATAAACTGCATATCTTGAAGGATCATCAATAGCTTGATCAATGAAATGAATTTTATTTTTTGGAATTGGATCTGTTCAAAGATTTGTATTATATTCCGATACAAGTTTAGTAACTTCTTCAGATACCATTAAATCTCCAATTCTTCTTAAGTCCTCTCCAAGCATTAAACTATATACATAAAGATCAACTCAATTAGAGTCTGCATTAATTTTCTTAAGAATTAACTCCTTAGCATTATCTGTTGCAGCATTCAGTAACTCTCCCATATCAAGAGATTTATCAGTTAATCTTCTTTGGAAGTCTATTAGCTGAATAATATTATTTGCAATATCTGCAGGAACTGCATATTTAGAAATTCATTCAGGATCATTTTCAAACATAGAAAAATCTACATTTGCTAATGTAATTAATTGTTCTGTTCCATTACGTTGAGAACCTTTAATAAATGAATATCTACTTAAAAGTTGTCTAGTTGTATCAAAATCTCTATTTACAATACTATCATAAACTTGTTTAAATCTAGTATTATATAAGTTAGATAATGCAAAGAAACTCTTTAATCCTGTAGCAACATTACCAATTACAGTTTTACCAACCATATTTTGAATTTGCATTAAATATTTACTAGCAGAATTATAAGGATTCATAATTTTTGCACTTTCTCCTAATACAGATTTACTTGCAAGTTCTTGCATATGAGATGTTGTAATAGGCATTGTAAGGTTAATCTGATTTTTAGGACTCAGTATTACATCAAATACACCATTTACAATTGCATTTCTTATAGCATCCTGTTTTAAGAATGGAGATATTTTTGGATCTTCTGCATTTGTAAGTAATTTTCCATTATCAGAAATAGAATAACCTAATATATAAACTTTATCGATCATTTTTGTTAGCTTATACTTTCGTATAAGATCAGACTATATCTTATATTAAATTACTATTACCATAATTTAATATCCTCTTATTTCCATAAAATAATGTACTCTACTTGTTTATTCCTAATAATATTTCTTTATTAGTATACTTTCGATAGTCGTTGAACCCTTCTTTTCAGAATCGGCTGCTGATTGTCCAATACTTATAATTTTTAAACATTCACACTTAAATCATTTTTAGATTTTATGTTGTAGTTTATAAGTCTCTAAGGAGTTTCCAGCAATTAAAGAGGTTTTATTATGACACGTAACTCTATCATAATCAGACCCTTGCAACCATGTCTGATTGGTTGGTACGTAGACCTCGTTTATGTCACTATCAGTAAATAGAACTACTTCCATTGGCATGAATGACTGCATTGACTGACAAGGAATACGAGTACCTACAAATCTTAAACTTTGCTCAAACGCTTTATATTTTCTATCAGCGATTTTCATAATTCTATTACTAAATCTAATATTTTGATTATCACTTAACATTTGAATTAGCACTTGAGGATTTATAGATTTGTAATCTAAAATTTCTCTAGTTTTAATATCTCCAAAATCATCATAATATGATAAAGTAACATTATCTGACGTAAATTGATTTGCAATTAAGTTTTTGTAATTAGATAATGTATAGTTATACTTATAGTTATTATAGATTCTAGAGTTATTAATTTCAGAAAATCTTTCAAAGTTATCTACAATTACTAGGTCATGTGTATTTCCCGCAGTATCAGTATATTTATAAAACTTCTTACCTTCTGCAGATGCTATTTCTTTTCCATTGTAGTAAACAGAATTATCAACTATAGTAAAATCTCCATTTGGAGTTAAAGTATCCTTATATAAATTATTCAGATTTTGGTCTCCAATTTTTACATAAAGTTTTTTTCCAGTTCCATCAAATAATATTATATCATAAGATTCAGGATCAGGATTATCATTGTTATAATAACCTTGAATTCTCTCTTTAAAGAACTCAGCTCCTCTTTGCTTAATTTTAGCTATAGAATCTCCTGGCAATAGACCTAATTGTTTAGCATATAATTTACCCATAATAATCTGGGCAGGAATTACTTGTACAGATTCAGGTTGTACATATATACCTTTTCATTGGATCATCTTACCATCAGCTAAATCATTTAATAATTTTTGCTGAGATTTATGTAACGAGTTTTCTATAAAGTCAATATCGATTTCTCCCGCACTAGGAATTAATGTTCCTGCTGCTCTACGAATTAGAGCTATTCTCTCTGTAGTAATAATATTAACTCATTCTAGTTGCTCAGGGGTTAAATCTTTTTCAGGTTTTCCTTTAAGCCCAAGTTCCTTTTTAATATTAGATCTTAATTCATCATATAGAGATTCTACAGTAGTACTAGAGGTTCCATTAAGATAATGTAATGCACGAGTTATATCTCCTTCAAAAATACTATGTTTTTCTCCCTCAATAATAAATATTGTATCAGAGCCTTTAAGATTTTTTGGACGTAAAGATAATCTTTGTGCATATCTCTTATCTAAGTTTTTATACCAATCGTATTTTGAATAATTATCAATTTTTACAATATCATACATATCAGTAGTAACCTTTCCCATATATCCTTGATATAGTCTCTGTCCTTCTTCGTTTAATAAAGGTTCTTCTCCATTAAACATCGGATCATTATAAACTACTAATGTATCTTCAAAATCGATAGGATTTTCAGCAGTAAGTTCTGTAACAAATGGGTTAATAAGATTTTCTCCATTACGAGTAACAAAAGGACCTTGCATTGCTTCATTAATAGTTAAATCTGCAAGACGAGGATCTGTAGCTCTACCTACCTTTCTTACTAAATCTAAAAGTTCATCGTAGTTATAGTTATATCCTCCTCAGTTAAAATACTGTTGTATTCCATATGATGGATTTAATACAGATGCAACACCATCATAATGACGTCTAATTGCATCTTTTACTAAAGAAGATGTAACTGTTGAGTTAAAGATACCATTAATAGTACCTGCACTAAAAGGAATTTTATAATCGATTTTCTTTTCATTAAAACTTTGTTGAGCAAGTTTTATAAAAGATTGTGCAAGTCCTAAAGTATCTTTATTATTTGTTTGAAAAGCTTTAACTAAAGCTTTACCATAAATTTCATATAAGGCTTGTTGATCTCCTGTTTCAAGAACTTCATGAATTTCTGCAATAGCATCATGACATAATTTACCAATTTCTTGATATACTTTTGTTGCTAAATCGTGTGTAAATCCATTTTGTTCAAGAGCACTAATCATCTGAGTCATTTCAGTAACTTCTGCTTCATCAAGTTCGTGATCTGCATTCATCTGAACTCCTCCAAACTTAGTTGACATTGTAGTAAACCATAAATCAGAATCATTAGTTCAAATATCATCACCATTAACATTAGAAGCTCCTACTTTGATAGCAGACTTATTTACAAGATACCCAATCATATAGTCTTTTAGATTATTATCATTAATAATATCATTGACAATATCTAAGTTGTTTTCAGACCAATATAATTGTTTCATAGTATCATTGTATTCCATTGATCATGCTCCACCAAATATTTGATCTAAATCATATATACTACTAATTTTAATATCTGTATCAAGTATACTATTTTCTCCAATTATATTGCCAAATATATCGGTTTCAATACGTTCTACTTGAGCTACATTGTTATTAATAACTACATGATTTATTTTCCAATAAGTTTGGTTATCAGGTTCTCTATAGAAAAGATTATCAAATACTTTATCATAAACTATTGTTACACTAGGATCAAATAGTAAATTATGCATTTTTCTAAACATATTTTCTAACTTGATATCTGATCCTCATGATGTACGTCTATTAGCATTTGTAATCTCATATTCTGCTCACTTTAATAATTTAGGTAAACCATATTCTCCATTCATATCTGCTAAAATAGTCTTTTTATTTCTACCTACTTTAGCATCAATTAGTGATACATTTTGTTGTCTAGAGAAATACGGACTTGTAAATCCAGATCCGTCCATAGAATCAACACTATCAGTCATACCAGAAATATTTTGTACAGCAGCTCCAATATCTCCAACTACAGCCATTTTAACTTTTGGAGCAACTCCATTTTTTAATCCTTGTGCAAAGGAATGATGAGTAGCTCCATAAATAACCATACGTTTTACCTGAGAAATTCATCTGCTTGCAAAACTATGTTCAAGATATCCTTCTGTTGCAGAAACCTCTTTATTCTTATTTGGGTGAGCGTAAACTCCTCCAACCATCATTTTATTATATTCATTACTTAAAAATGAATCCATAATGAAATACGAATAAAGCATAGGATTTAATTTACCATCCTTATCATGTATTGTTACATAAGGAACTGTATATGATATTGGCTCATCATTTTCATCAACAGTTTCAATAGTTCTTTCAGAAATTCAGTTACTTCATTTTCTAGCAGAAAATGCCTTATATACATTTTTGTCAGAAGATATACTCTCTCAAGCTTTTGAACTATCTTCAAGAAATCTGTTTAATTGATAATTAATAAACTCATTAAATTGATTTCTTTCACTAAAGATATTATAAAGATTTTCAAGGGTTTCATTAAAGACATTTTTCTTAGTATATGGATCTTTAGATATATGAATTTCTTCAATAAATTCTAATCCATTGTCTCTAAATTTTTGCTTAATATCTGCAAGTTTTGTTTTTGCAATATATTCTTTTAGATCACTTATAGTCTTAAATTCTTTACCTATCGCTTGAGTATAGTCATTTAAGATTTTATTAATTAAGTTCGTATATTGACTTTGATTTGTTTTAAATCAAATATTCATAATAGGTTCTAAATCAGATACATTCTTACTAGAATAATATTTCTCTAAAACCTCCTTAAAGTTAATTGAACCTAAATCTTTAAAATCTCAGTTCTGACTTAAATCAAATTGCATTACAAAATGTTTATTTTTATCTGAATAAACTGTTGATTGCAATCCAATTACTCCATTTACCTTTCCACCCTGCTCAGAAACAGATTTACTTGAAGTTAATCCTTCAAAGAAATCATATACTATTGCAAGGTGCATTACTTCATCTTCAGTAAGATTACTCGATTGTTTAGTATAATCTCCAATAGTTACTTCTGCTCGAATCTTTGGATTTTTAATACGTGAAATATTATTAAATACAGCATTATCACTCATTACTGTATCCGATCCTCATCCAAGTTCATCATGTAAATATTGACTCATTTTCTTATGAGAATATGCTAAACAAACCATTTGATATAATGGTAAATTATTACCTTCTGCATTCTTAATAACATTAATTGTATCAGAACCATTAGTAACACTTAAGACTTTTGCCAAATCATTTGCTTGTCCAAAGAAACCATTTTTGCCTATATCAATAATTTGACCTGAGTTAGCACTATATAAAATACTACCTAATATTGGAGTTAATAATGTAATTTTATTTACATTTTTTTCTCTTGGGAACACTTGTTCTGCAACTTGATTAAAATCATCTGCTACTAAAAATGAAGCAAAATCCATAAGTAAATCGTCCATTAAAGTATCAGATATTATTCCTGCAGAATTAATTTCTCCAGTATCAGGATTATATTTTAAATTTAAAGTATTACTGCCTTCTGTAATACTAATATTAGTTCCAATAATATTAATATCATATTTTCCTAACTTATTTTGGAAGTTAGTTTTATTATCAATTCAGTAAGTACTTGCAGCTTTAATAATATCTGTAAGAAAATATCTCTGTATTTGTACAGGTCTATCAGTTAAATTCTTACCAGTTAATTCTCCAGTTAAGTTATCTTTACCATAACTAATATAACTTGACAATACTGTCTTATTCATTAGATGTGTATACATTTGTTTAATTGGAGTAGCCATTTTATCTGAATAGATAAACTTAGCAATACCTCTTAACTTATTTTGTAAGTAAGTTGTATGTTCTGGTGCTACAGATTTAGTTGCTAGTGCATTTAAATATTTTCCAATAATTTTACCCATATCCATATTGCCCTCTTTAGCTATTTCGTCAACTATTTCAGGGTCAACACTTTCTTCCATGAATAACTTTACTTTACCCATAGCTGAATTAAACCCAGATAAAGTAATAGCTGTATTTTCTATAATAACACCATCTTCATTAACTTCAGGAAAATATGAAAGTAAAATTTTTGCGAGGTCACTGACGGATTCTTCAGCTCCCATAAATTCATTATTACTAAAACCAGTATAGTGTGTAACATTCGGACCATCATAATTATAACGTCCTACAGCATAAGTTGAACTATTTTTATATTCTGGTTTAATAGAAATAAATGGAGTATATAATCTCAATATATCATCAAAAGTTTTTAATGTTACATATGCATTATATTCATTAAAATATTTTTGATCTTGAGTAAGTCCTGCATTTTTAATGTAGGCTTCATATTCTTTTATAGTATCTTCAAATACATTAATAATAGATTTAGGTTCTGAGTCAATGCTAATAGGAGTTAGAGGTTTTCCCATGAACTCACTAATAATAGATAAAAGTTCTTGTTTATATTTAAAAATTCCAGTATTTAAATTGGAATAACTTCCTAAAGTAGCATTTGCATCTATAAAAGAATCAGAATTAATATCAAATACAGACATAGAAATAATCTTTTTTGCTGTATCGTCAATCATTTTATTATATTGTCTTGAATTATCAATATAATATTGTTGAGGTGAAGATCCTTCGGGAGGAAGTTCAATACCTAATCTACTACTAATCTTTTTAGGTTCAGATACAGGTGTTGGAGCGGAGTCTGTATAGACTCCACTCACAAACATATTAAACACCTCATCTGGATTTGTAAAATGCTCATTTATGAACACTTTAAACGCATTTAAATCTGGTGAATCACCTCTAAGTAAGTTCTTCAGTAATGGATAATATGCTGAAGAATATCCACATTTAACACTCATTATTTTCTAATTTTGCTATTAAGTATTTCTGTACATTTTCTCTTAACTCGTTGAGAGTTTCATTTGTACTAACTTCGTTATAATATGTACTTGCTATAGTTTCAGTTACTTCTGTATTTTGCATTAGAGCTTTAAGGTACATTAAAATATTAGGACTTGATTTATATAGATCCTTTGCAGAATTTAAATAATCTCTAAGTTCTACATATTCATTCATTGTATTAAACTCTCTAATTGAGTAAACTCCATCTTTATTTTCAAGTACAAAATTCTTTGAATTATTGTTCAAAGATACTAAAAATGGTACAAATTTCAAATTATTTCTAGAGATAATTGTAACATCATCTGGATTCTCTCCATAAGCTTGTTTAAATAAATTTTTAAGCATAGGAGTAAGATCATCCTTTATTTCCTTCATTACAATTTCAGGATTATTAGAGTCTCCAACAATTTGAATTATTGTATAATTTGGAGTAGTAACTTTATTTAATATTTCATTATTAACATCATTAACTGTTGATTCTAATAAGTCTATATTTGTAATTTGTTTGTTTACTCCAAACTGTTTAAACGCCTCATTAATTTTATTAATCTTTTGACGTTGTAAATCCTCTTGAATAGCTCTTTCAGGATTAACTTGAATCTTGTCATAATCTATAATAAAATCGTTTCCTATTAAATTAGAAGCATTTGTAGAATATAGTTTATTTGCAGTATCAACTTCATAGTAGAATTGAGATCCTGGAACTACTTTAACTGCATCATCAAATACATAAATACCTTGCTTAAAGTTTGGATTGTTTTCAATATGTTCTTGAAGTTTTTCAGTTTTTCCAACAAAGTCTGCAAAGATATTATATATCATAAATGATGGATCATTAAATTCAAATTTACCAACTCTACTAATATATCCTGTTTGCATTAACATTTGATTAGGATCAAAAGATCCAAATTCAGTGTTTAATAAAGAATCAAAATCAGAATAAGTTTTTCCATTAACAACATATTGACCATTCTCCATAGTTACTATTCTCTCAGTAACATTTCCTCTATCAGCTTGAGCTACTTTATCTTCATAAGTAACTCTAATTGCATTAGTATATCCTGATTGTGTATTTAGTAATGCTCCTAATCTAAATAATATAGTACTCTTATAAGGAGAAAAATATGCAAGTGAAATTAATTGTCCAGCTCTTTCTCTATTAAGATTATTTCTAACTTTAACATTTTTGTCTCCTGCTTTTCTTTGTGCATTAAATAAATTAACATTATTAATTGCAGTATGAATTATATTATCTAAAGAAGCAACACTATTTATTCCTATTAATCGAATTCTAGGATCATTTTGAACAGTATTTAAAATAGTTCCATCTTCTGCTACTTGTGCTTTTAGGTGAGCTTCAAATTCCTTTTGACTAACTAATGGATCAGCAGAGAATAACATAAATGTATTTCCTCTATTCTGATACATAAACGCATAGTTTCTTGAATCTGCTTCAAATGTGTTTCCTACTCATTTAATATGATCCTGCCAGTCTGATTTACGTACTACTAAAGATACTAATTTTCCATAAGAAGAGAATAAACCTCCTTTATTTAAAGCACTTGTATTAAAATTAGATACATCAACAGTTGTTAATTCTCCTTCTCTTGTAAACTTAGCATAACTTCCAATTGTAAAATCTCCTGTATATATTCCAAATCTTGGAGTTGTAAATAATAATGGAATTTGTGCAGTTTTATCTTTTATCTGAATTTTTGCCACCAATAATCCTCTTCTTCCATTATCATATGGAATAACTTCAAAAGTAGGTTTAGTTTTTAGTGCAGTTTCAAGTTCACTAAAAGCACGCCCCATAGCTCTATCTTTATTTAAAGCTTGTCCTAATCGTACAATTTCTCTTGGATTTTTATAATATCCATATTTAAAATAAGCAGCAATTAAATTTAAAGCTCTAATATATTTAGGAGCTGCAAGTTTACCTTTTATTCCTAATATATTAAATAAAGAAGATTCTGTAGCTTGATCATAATTTCATAAATTATTTAAATAGAAATCTGCAATATCATTCCATTTAGAAATATTTAAAGGATTATCTGTTATTCCTATATTCTGAGGAACTTCTTCAAGTATATCTACAGGAGGAGTAACAGATTGTTCGACATTAGGAGCATGTACTGGATTTTGATCTATAACGGGAGGTTGTTCTCCAGTATTACTATCAAATGTTTGTTTACTTTGCGTTTCAGATATAGTATTTTTAGTTTCTGGTTCTACAGAAGCTTGTCTAACTGGTTCTTTAGGAGATTCACTAACTGTTTCTACTTCTGGTGTAGGTTCTACTCTTGGCTTAATATTTTGTTCTGAAGTTGGTATAACAGGTTCAGCTACAGTTGGATTTGGATTTACTTCTTCATAATCAATAGATTCAGGACTATTCTCTAATAACTTAGTTCTTCAGTCTTTGAAATCACTAATTTGTTCAGGAGATACTTCAATACTTCCTGCACTAGTCATATCATTAATTGTGTTTAACTTTAAATCTAGACTAATCCCGTTATCTACAATAATTGTACCTTTTGTAGAACGTTGAGTTAATGTATATAAATCCTTAAGAGTTAAATAGTGTTTTCCACTCGTATCTTTCCAACTCTTGTCTATGATTGCAAATTCAAATTCATCACCTTGAACACTGTCTAATCCTACTACTTTAACATTGTTAATAGCAGTATACTTAGCAGGATTATCAGTTATAATTGCAATATCATTAGACAGTTTAGATAACTTTTCTACTATTTTAGGTACTTCATCTGAACTACTAATAAATTTCTCTCCACCAAACGTTTCAGTAGTTTCAAAATATTTAAGTTTAATACTATTTTCAGATAATATCTGTTTTGTTAATAAATCGATCTCACTTTCGAGCATACTTGGATTATCATAGTATTTATCTCAAGTTTGATCTAATATACTATTTAAAATAGTATAGTTATCATATTTTGCAATATTATTTGGACGTAGAGGAGCAGTTAAATTTGGAGTACGTGTAAAATAAGTATCTTCAATTCCTAAATTTCTCCTTGCATTTTCATAGAAAATATAGGCTGAATTTTGTTTATAATCTCCTAATCCAACAATTAAAATATTATTTTTATTTGCTCATCTTGTAATTAATTCAAGATCGATTTTAGAAAACTGACTAATTTCATCAATAAATATGATTCTATTCTCAGTTTCTGCAAACATTGTAGCTGGATTTAATTTTAAATCCTTAAGAGTATATGTAGGTATTTCATCACTTCCAACAATTTTATTAATATCTGATTCAGAAATTTGTTTTCCCAGAATCTGTTCAATTAATTCTGCTTTCGTATATGATAAACCGTCATGCTCAATTGCTGCAGATAATCGATCTGTTTGTTTTCTTGTTGGAGCTACAGTTACAATTTTATATGCAGGCATCATTTTACGTAGCACATAAGCTACACCTTGTGTTTTACCTGTACCTGCTCCTCCAAATGTTGCAATAAAGTTTAATAACTGACTTTTATTCTGTATATAGCTATCATCTGATGTAGCTTTTGCTTTTGCAGATAAATATTTAACAAATTCATTAAAT
>DBFNNF010000364.1:0-14915 GCA_048407585.1 Lactobacillus johnsonii
TAAAATAGAGCTTGGAATCTACCCTAAAAATTTGGAGAACTAGTTATGATTATTGGTAAAAAACGGCAAGAGGTTATTTTTAATATTAAAAGATGTGTTAAGGAGAAAAAATTTAACGCAAAAGTTGAACCAGATGATCCAGTTTTAAGTAAAAAAGATCGCCTAAAATTAGTAGAAAAATTTTGGGCTAATCATAATAGTCCCTTTTCTAAAGCTATTAATATACTTGCACGCGGAATCCTTAACGTCGGAACGCCCCTTTTAACCTTAAATACCGAAATTGATAATCCTAAATCTCTTGGCAAGCTTTCTTCCGCTATTATAACTTGTAATCACTACAATCAATTTGATTGTCTCCCTCTGAAGCGGCTCGCCATGAAATATCATAAGCGATTATATTTTGTTATCGAAGATACTAATTTAAAACTGCCAAACTGGATTGGCTTTTTAATGAGGAATATTGATAGCATCCCCGTAACTGCTAGTTTTCGCTATTTAGGACGTGAGCTGCCAAAACACTTAAACAAAATCTTTTCTGAGAAAAATCGCTGGATTGTGGTATATCCAGAACAAGAATTATGGCTTAATTATCGAAAACCTCGTCCTCTGCAAAAAGGCGCATATTATTATGCAGCTAAAATGAATGTTCCAATTATTTCATGCTTTGTAGAAATTAAGGACACTAACAAGCAAGAAAAACTGCATCCTGAATTTAACAAAACACGTTGGATTCTTCATGTTCTACCCACTATTTATCCTGATCCCAAACTACCACTCGCTCAAAATATAGAAAAAATGCGTAAAATAGACTACCTCCAAAAGAAAGCAGCGTATGAAAAATATTATGGGAAGAAGTTAGATTATACTTTTACAGATTGGGACATTGCCGGCTATAAGAAAAAACAGATTTTCTGCTTCTAATAACAGAAAATCTATTTTTGATTAAAAGTAATCATAAAACGAAACTTCACCCTTTATAAAATCATTATCTACTGGATGATGTTCCTTAATAAATCCTAATCGAACAGCTTGTTTCAAGGTCAAATGACCTAATAAAACCTTTGTCCAATTAGTTAAAGAGCCGCTATAATCAGGATCTTTTTCAACTTTTCTCACATTGGTCTCTTTGTTTATCTGATCAATCTCCCAAGTCCCATTATTTTCAGCAACTATTTCATCATCAGTTATTTCGATATTAATTTTACCGGTATTAATTAAGTGCAACGCTTCTAATACTTGTTCAACATTAATTATTCGAGTCATCATGTAAGGTAAAATTTGAACTTTTAATCCTTCCTGCTCTGGGAAAAATTCGCCTAGTAAGCTTGATTCTGGCATTTTCACATAATACTTCAAATCACTTGAAGAGTGACTAGCAATAATGCTCAATAAGGCTTTTGCTGCTTGAGGCGTTTTATAGTACAGCTCTTCCGCCCTAAACTCTCTATCCCGAATGCGATAGAACATATAGCCAGTTGGCTGATTATTTTGATCAAAGTAGACACAGATAAATCGGCCAGGATAATAGGTATCTAGACGATCCCACCACCAGTCTTCACGATCAACAGTATTTCTTTGGTTATTTTGATTCAGCTTATCTTGATATAACTTTATGACTGCTTCTTTTAAGTCTAAGTCTTTCCATTTTCCTCGAACAATTTTTCCTTCTTTAACTGGCTTAAAAAAGCGCAAATAAGCCGGATTTAATTCATACATTTTTTCATAAATAGCATTTTCATAGCCATAACGTCGATAAAAACTTTCAGAAAATGGTGCCAAATTAGAAATAGCATAATTCTGCTTGTACAATTCCAAAATAATTTCATTCATCAAGCGATTAATATCACCTTGACCGCGATTTTCTGGATATGAGGCTACATAACCAACTCCACCCATTTTCACCTTTTTAGCAAAGATTCTACTTTCAAATTCATTGACCATGATGTAACTAGCTAGTTTTCCATCTTTATATTCGCCAAAGCCCATACTATGATCATATCTACTTAAAAAGTTAGTATCTTGGCGAAGGTCATTAGTTTTTAAAAAAGAATATTCAACTAATGGGGCAATTTGATCTAAAGTTTGACTATCTTTATTTAGTTTCATCTGCTTTTACCTTTTCTAAGATTTTTTGAAATATCAATTTATCAGATAATATACGTCTATATTTTCATTATACTAAGATAAAAGCGCAACAAAAAAGTCCTAACCGAATGGTTAGGACTTTTAACTTGTGCTGACTAAAGGATTCGAACCTTCGACCTCATCATTACTAGTGACGTGCTCTGCCAACTGAGCTAAGTCAGCGTTTCTCACAACGTTAACTAGTATAGCAGATGATTTTGGAAAAAGCAAAACTTTTTTACAATAAAATTAATTACTTAATTAAGGATGTATTTATTATTTGCTTTTTAATAATATCATGATATTCTAATATAAAATCATTTAGGAGTTACAACCATGAAATATTTACACCACACTAATTTAAATACTTCTTCCTCCTCATCTTCCACCTCCAGTGGAACATGAGTGATTTTGTGTGGCCAAATATTTCAAGAAAAGCCTAGATTCACTTAATCACTTTTATAGCAGAGTGATTTTTGTGAATCTGGGCTTTTTTTCTTTTAGAAAGGATTATCAAGATGAAACAACAAAACCATCTTAAGCGTTCATTAGGCTTCTTTTCAGCTATTTCAATTGTTATTGGGACAATCATTGGATCAGGAATCTTTTTCAAACAAGCTTCCGTTCTTCAAAGTGCTCATAATTCAACCTTAGCTATTAGTGCTTGGATCTTTGGTGGTGTTATTACACTAGCAGCTGGTTTAACAATTGCTGAAATTGGAGCTCAAATGCCATACACTGGCGGATTATATGTTTATATCGAGAAGTTATATGGTCGGATTCTTGGTTTTCTAGCGGGATGGATGCAAGTTATCGTCTATGGTCCAGCAATTATTGCAGCCGTAGGTGGTTTTACTGGAATTCTTATCGCCAATTTCTTTAATCTAGATGATTCCTGGCGCATTCCTCTATCAATCGGCTGTATGTTTTTTATCACTATTATTAATTTTTTAGACAATAAGGTAGGGGCAGCATTTTCTGTTATTACTACAATTGGAAAAATGATTCCAATTGCTGCAATTATTATTTTTGGTATCTTTTGGGGTCAAAATAACGCCCTAGGTCAGACTATCGCTGACGTTAAACAAAGTAGCGGGGGATTTGGAGTTGCTGTGTTAGCTACCTTGTTTGCCTATGACGGCTGGATTTTAATTGCAAACTTAGGTGGCGAAATGAAAAATCCTCAAAAAGTCCTTCCGCAAGCTATTATCTTGGGGATTACGATTGTTTTAACAATCTACACTCTAATTACGGTCGGTATCCTACGCTTTATTCCAGCTAACCTTATTGAGCGACTAGGAGAGGATACAACTACGTATTTAGCTACAAAAGCTTTTGGTAATATTGGTGGAAAGCTATTAACATTAGGAATAATTATTTCAATGCTTGGCACTCTGAATGGTAAAATTATTACTTTTCCAAGAATTGTCTATGCTATGGCTAAAAGAAATGATTTACCATTTTCATCTTATTTAACCTATTTAACCCCAAAAGGAAAATCTCCTATCGTTGCTACTATTTTTATCACTGTATTGGCAACTTTAATGCTAGTATTGTTCGATCCTGATCGATTATCAGACTTATGCGTCTTTACAATATATTGCTTTTATATTTTGGCCTTTTTCGGTATTTTTAAATTAAGACGAGAAAATTCTGATCGTCCTTTTAGTACTCCACTCTATCCTTTAGTACCAATCGTTGCAATTTTAGGTGGATTATTTATCGTTGTCAGTGAACTATTTAATGACCCTGCTGGTGTAGTTCTATTTTTAGGAATAGTAGCTGTTGGTCTACCTATTTTTTATTATCTTAAACGCAAGGAAAAAATAAGTAGAACCAATGCGATAGAAGTAAATGAAAATCATGATTAGCATAAAAAAGACGCTAGATAAACTAGCGCCTTTTTTGTTCTTATAGTGCTGACTAAAGGATTCGAACCTTCGACCTCATCATTACTAGTGACGTGCTCTGCCAACTGAGCTAAGTCAGCTTATTTATATGACAATTATGTATTTAATCATATATTTTATTAATACACAAGAGTTTTTTTGATTTTTTAGCGATGCTAGCAATATTTCATTTTATTATCCTGGAAAACGCTTTCAAATAATGTTACTATGTCAGTGTAGCTTAATATAATAAGTTACACTGACAAACATTACTAATATTAATTGAGTATGAATATTGAGGATATAACATGAGCTACACTTATACATTACGTTACGTTTTTGATCCACGTACCAACACACCTGAAAAAGATGAAAAACTCTTAAATTTTGTACAAAAAGCAAAAATTGATGACGTAGCTTTCATTATTAACGGTGAAGAATTAAACCATAGCCACTTAACAAAAGAAGAGACTCAAGTTTGGTTGGATGCCATTATCCCCCTACAAAAGCAACTGGCTAAACTTGGTGTTACGACTAGTTTAAATCCATGGACAACCATTATGCACTCTGATCGTGGATTTAGTGTTAATCCTGAGATTGGCTTTAATACTTTTGTAGATATTAATGGTAACAAGGCTAAAGATATGGCTTGTCCTGCAGATCCAACTTGGCGTAAATATTTAGCTCAGAGATATGCACAATATGCCTCAATTCATCCTCGTCGTTTATGGATGGAGGATGACTTTAGACACTATAACCATACTCCTCTAAAATTGATGTGCTTCTGCGACTACCATATGAAACTATACCAGGAAAAACTAGGTAAGGATGAAAGTCGAGAAGAATTTGTCAAAAATATGTTAAAGCCTGGAGAACCTACCATTGAACGAAAAATTTATCTTGATCAAGCTCGCAAGGAAATGATTGAAAACGAGCATTTGATTGAAGAAGCAGTCCATAAGGTAAGTCCAGATACTGATATGGGACAAATGACTTCATTTCCGGACTGGCACGCTATTGAAGGCAGAGACTGGGCTAAACTATTTGATGCTCAGGCTGGACCTGGACACCCACGTGTAGCGCGGCCTCACCTACCAGCTTATAACGAAGTAGCTCCTTTGATTTATGGGCGCAAATTCGAAGAATATAGCCGTACTACTGCTGCTTTTTTAGGGCCACATGCTGAATTATATCCAGAATTAGAAAATTCAATGTGGACTCCGCAAGTAAAATCTAATACCTTTATTGCTTTTCAAATTATTACGACCGACCTTCTTGGTGCAAAGGGCATTATGCTTAATATCTTTGATATGATGGGCAACGGAATTAATGAAGATTGGGGCTATGGCAAGATGCTTGCAGATATTAAACCATTTGCTTCTGCCTTATCTAACCACCGTCTCAATATGAAAGAATTAAGAGGTATTAAAGTTCTAGTAGATCAGGATTCTGCTTATACTGCTCATACTACTTTGGGCAAAGAGCCAGAAGAATTGCTTCCCCATGAAAAAAACTGGGCTAGTCTTTTAGCCAGTTTTAGCTTTGCAACAACTATTTTGCCTATTCAAGATAATTTTGAAATCGAAGATCAAACAATTGCAATCGCTGGTCAACTGCTGCGCAATCTTACAGATAGTCAAATCACTAAACTAATCACACAAAATACAGTTCTACTTGATGGTGAAAGTATTCAAGTTTTACTTGATCGAGATTTAGGTAACTTACTCCATATTCAATCTGCTAAATGGCATCCAGCTAAAAGTGGATATCAATCATTTGAACAAGCAGATGGTGTTACTGTTCAAGGCGTTAAAAATCCACGTATTACCATGCTTCAACACACAGGTAATTATTTACAACTTGATTATCAGCCAAATAGCAATGTCAAAATTTGGAGTTCGGCTTATAATTCTATCGATCAAAAACTTGGAAATTTCATGGCAGTTATTGATGACCATATAATTGTCCTTCCCATGGATCAAGATCCAAAACACGGTTGGGAATCACAATTTTCTTCATATAAACAAGGGTTGATGCAACAAATTATGGCTAGCGTTGAACCTACTGACTACTTAATCAATATGCCTCACGTTAAATTAAACATTCAAGAAAATGGCAAAGTAGTCTGGCTAGCTAATTTCAACTTAGATAGTTATACAGAGATTAAATGGCACATCAGTGAGCCTTTACCATCTACTACGGCTACCTTAATTAGAAAGCATGGTAGTAGCATTGAAAAGGAAGCAGTTAAAATTGATGTAAGAGATAATCTTGCTACAATTAAAGCTTCCCTTTCACCTCTTGAAACTATTCAACTGATATTTTAGTAATCAAGAAGAGCATTAGCTCTTCTTTTTTTATAGATAAATGTCTTCTGCTTTTATCTTTAAGCCAAAAAGCATTAAAATAAAAATAATACAACCCTTAATGAGAGGACTTTTATCTTGGGTAAAATACTTGATTACGTTCGCTGGCGAGGGGACCTAATACTAGATCGAGAACCATTCAATAGTTTAGATGCCGGACTTTTTGCCGCATTTGCTTATCTTCCTTTTGATTCTAGTGTTAAAGGGCATACCCTCGAAGCAGCTACAAAACGTTTAATACAAAAAAAGACATTAATTCATTCAGATAAAGTAGAAGCTCAATTAATTAACCTTAGTGATCGATATAAGAATATGCGCTTTTTAGACTGGTCTCACCTTTCCCAGAAAAAGCCACCAGTCCAGTTCACAGCCATGACAATTGAATTAGATCCTCAGACTATTCTAGTAGCCTATCGAGGAACTGATGGATCCATGGTCGGACTTAATGAAGATGTAGATATGAGTTATCAGCCAGAAATTTTTGGACAAAATGTAGCAGCAGACTATTTAGATAAAATTGCCCAAACTTATCCCGATAAGCGAATTTATACTACTGGTCATTCAAAAGGCGGAAATTTTGCTGCTTATGCTATCTCTGCTGTTTCACCTAAAATTCAAAATCAAATAATAAAAGCATATAGTTTTGACGGTCCTGGCTTTATGAAAGAAACCTATGATCAACTAGAATTTCAAAGAGCTATTCCGAAGATGATCACCTATGTTCCCGAAGGATCAATTTTTGGGATGATGCTTGATCATCCGGAACGTGTCATCGTAGTTAAAAGTAAGATGAAACATTTAATGCAGCAACATAATCCCCTTCATTGGGAAGTTGCTCGAAATAGCTTTGTTATGGCTCCTTGTCTCAGCAATGCTAGCAGAATTATTAGAAGTACATTTATTTCCTGGAATACAAAAATTCCACGTGAAAAACGTGAAGAACTATGGCTTGCTTTCTTTACAGCTCTCGAATCTCAAAAAATTACCGATGCCAGTCAACTCACAACTAATAAAATTCGTGGTGCAATCCAATTCAGTCATGCTTATCTTTCATTAGATCCAAAAACTCGCTTAATTGCTAATGAAATAGTATCTGATATTACCACAACCGCACGTCAATACATTAATCTTCCATTTCTTAACCATACTGAACATCTAGAGCCCCTTGGCAACGACTCAAGTAAAGGGCCAATTGTTGATGATTCATATGATGGAAGTTAAATTTGTTTCATGTGAAACACAAAAAGGGCAACTTCAAATGAAGTTGCCTTTTTACTATATATTTTTATTGATTTTTCAAAGCTTCCTTAGCTAGTTCAAAGTCACCTAAAGTGGCAGAACCATTATCTTCAACTGCTGGACGTACGATTAATTCGTCAACGTCTGGCGTTGCAACATAATTATTATTAAATTCTCTAAAGAATCCCCGAACTTGGACTAAGTCTTGATCATTGAGTACTGATCCACCAACAACCATTACATCCGGACGCATTGTCATGTAAGCATTGAATAATAATTGAGCTACATAGTATGAAACATAAGTAAATACTTTGTGGTCTCTAGGTAATTTTTCACCTGGAATACCGGTTCTTCCCTCTAAAGAAGGTCCAGCTGCCATTCCTTCAACACATTTATTTCCATGAAATGGACATTTTCCAGTATAGTTGTCGCCAGGATAAGGAGTGACTAGCATGTGGCCCATTTCTGGGTGATTATTTAAACCAATAAATTTACCTGCTTGTACCGCGCCGGCACCAATCCCTGTTCCAATTGTTACATAGAAGTATGTCTTAGAATCATCTTTTCCACGTGCAATATACTCACCATAACAAGAAGCATTCACGTCCGTAGTCATTACCACAGGAATACCTAGTTCTTTTTCAAAAGTGCCTTTAACATTGGTTCCTGACCAACCACGCTTAGGTGTATCTAAGATATAACCAAATGTTCTAGAATTTGGATTGATGTCAATTGGACCAAAAGTACCAATTCCCAAAGCAGCTACTGGGTGCTCTTTAAAGAATTCAATACTTTTTGCTAAAGTTTCTTTTGCATCTGTTGTTGGAATTCTCTTCTTAGCTACAATTTTGCCACTTTCAGTATCTTGAACTGCCAAGATAAATTTAGTTCCACCGGCTTCAATACTGCCGACATATTTATTTTCTACCATTCAACTTACACCTTCTCATTCACTTAACTTTACTAAAAAGATATACTTTTAACTATTATAGTATAGCTAATTAATGAAACGCTTACAAATCTTTTTTTAAGCCTCACTATGAGTATAGTCAAGATTTGAAAAACGGTTATATGGCTTAGAGAACATTAATTTAACCGTTCCACGTGTACCAGAACGGTTTTTCTCGATAATTACTTCTACTTCGCCGTTATCTTCTTCTGCTTCTACTTCGCCCTCATCATCTTCGTCGCGCTCATCACGATAATAATCATCACGATAAAGGAAGGCAACAATATCGGCATCTTGCTCAATAGACCCAGATTCACGAATATCAGATAAAACCGGCCGCTTATCTTGACGTTGTTCAACTGAACGAGAAAGTTGTGAGAGGGCAATAACAGGAATATGTAATTCTTTAGCTAATTTCTTTAATTGTCGTGAAATTGCAGAAACTTCTTGTTGACGCGATTCACTGCGTGGTCCTTCAATTAGCTGCAAGTAGTCAATTACAATTAAGCCTAAATTCCCTTTTTCTTTAGCTAATCGACGTGCTTTAGCCCGAATCTCACTCATTTTAATTCCTGGCGTATCATCAATGTAGATACTAGTATTATCTAGCGAACCAGCTGCTACAACTAGCTTACGCCACTCTTCATCAGTCAGCTGACCTGTTCTAAGATGCTGTGAATCAATTAGTCCCTCAGAAGCTAGCATTCTTTGAACTAATTGCTCAGCTCCCATTTCAAGAGAGAACATAGCAACAGTTTTGTCAGTTTTTAGTCCAACAAATTGTGCCACATTAAGAGCAAAAGCAGTTTTACCAACCCCAGGACGAGCGGCCAAGATAATTAATTC
Source organism: Lactobacillus johnsonii (assembly GCA_048407585.1). Classification (GTDB taxonomy): domain Bacteria; phylum Bacillota; class Bacilli; order Lactobacillales; family Lactobacillaceae; genus Lactobacillus; species Lactobacillus johnsonii_C. The sequence goes on from DBFNNF010000364.1 coordinate 9,414, forward strand.
ATCATCGTGAAAACCAGTTGTCATCTTATCTAATTCAGAAAATCCAGATGGTAAACCAGTGACCATATTTCCATCATCAGGAATCGAGTTAATTTCTTCCATAGCCGTGTTTAATACATCATGAATAGATTTGAACCCACCACTTGCATTATCCTGGGAAACACCCATTATTTGGCTTTCTGCATCATCTAAGATATCAGTTACATCATCAGAGCCTTCAATTGCATTTTGAATAATCCTTTGACTAGTAGAAATTAGATTTCTAAGAATAGCTTTTCGCTTTACAATTTTTGCGTAGTAAGTAACATGGGCTGCTGTTGGAGTTGCCATTGATAGTTCTGTAACGTAGGCAATTCCCCCAATATCATCCACTTGATTATTTTTCTTTAACTCATCTTGTAAAGTAACTGGGTCAATTACTTCCTCACGATCTGAGATATTAAGCATTGCCTGAAAAACAATTCTATTTGCATGTTCATAAAAATCATCAGGCTGTAATACATCTGAAGCATCAATAATTGCTTCGGGATCTAAAAAGACGGCCCCTAGGACCGCCTTTTCTGCTTCACTATCATGGGGAATTTGTTGAGAAACAACATTATCCATTATTAGTCTTGCTCCGTAATGTGAACGCGAATTACTGCTTCTACGCCTTTAAATAATTTAACAGGTACATTTGTATATCCTAATGATTTAATTGGTTCTGGAAGCTCTAATTTACGTTTATCAACCTTGATTCCGTATTGCTTTTCAAGTCCTTCAACAATCTTCTTACTTGAAATAGAACCAAATAAGCGAGAATCAGTACCAGCCTTAGACTTAAAGTTAACAATAGTTTTGTCATCTTCAAGTTTTTTCTTAATATCTTCAGCAGCAGCCTTTTCTGCTTCATAAGCATCTTTTTCAGCTTTTTGAACACGTTTTAAGGTATTTAAGTTAGAACTAGTAGCTTCTTTAGCGTATCCATTTTTAATCAAGAAGTTTTGAGCATAACCATCAGGTACGTTCTTAACTTCTCCGCGTTTACCTTTACCCTTCATGTCTTTAATAAAAATAACTTTCATAAGTTTCACTCCTATTCATTTTCTTTGAGATAGTCATTAATTGCTCCCAAGAGCTTAACTTTAGCTTCTTCGATTGTTATCCCCTTGAGCTGAGTTGCGGCATTAGATAAGTGACCGCCTCCGCCTAATTTTTCCATAATTACTTGAACATTAACATTACCCATTGAACGAGCTGAGATACCAACTGCATCTTTACTCCGTCTAGTTAATGCAAAACTGGCATCTACATGTTCAAGAGATAAGGCTGTATCGGCTGCTTGCGCAGTAATAATGGGATCATAGATCTTATTTTCTTCACCCACTAAGAGAGCCATATCTGGTTCAATCATGTCAATCGTAGAAACTAAGTGACTTCTTTGCAAGTAATTATCGATATTTTCTTTTAAAAGTTCAGATACAACTTGCGTATCTGCTCCAATTGACCGTAAATAACTTGCTGCATCAAAAGTTCTAGTTCCAGTTCTCAAGGAGAATTCCTTTGAGTCGACTGTAATACCAGCTAGCATAGCTGATGCTTCTAAATCAGTCAAGACACCTTCTCCGCCTTGAGGTTGGTACTCAATCATTTCAGTTACAAGCTCACAAGTCGAAGATGCATACGGCTCAATGTATACCAGCATTGGATTTTCAGGGAATTCTTCTCCGCGGCGGTGGTGATCAATAATAATTAATCGATTCTTCAACCGGTCGTAAAGTTCTGGATCATAAGTAATACTGTACTTAGAGTGATCTGTTAAAACTAGTAAAGACTCATCTGTTGCTTCTTCTAAAGCATCTTTAGGCGAAATAAATACATCTTTATCAATACCTGCAGCTTGCATTTTAGCAATCAAACGTCCCACGTCATAATTTACATGATCAACATCTAAAACAACACTAGCTTTTACACCATGAATTCGAGCAATTTTTACAATTCCAATTGCAGATCCAATCGCATCTAAGTCAGGATTTCGATGTCCTTGAACAAAAACATGGTCAACGCCCTTAAATAATTCTACCAAGGCCTGAGAAACCATTCTAGCTCTTACCCGAGTTCGTTTCTCCATTGGATTAGATTTTCCACCATAAAAATGTGCTTCGTGACCCGATTGTTTTACAACAACTTGGTCTCCACCACGTCCTAAAGCTAAATCTAAGTTAGATTGAGCTTGATCAGCAATTTCATTTAAGCTTTCTGAGCCAAATGCAATCCCAATAGACAAGGTCAATGGCATATTCTTTCGACTTGATTCAGTTCTAACTTTATCCAAAATAGAGAACTTATCTTCTTCCATCTTGGCTAAATCATGCATATGCGTCAACAAAATAAAGTGATCTTCATCAATACGTTTAAGATATGAATTAAATTGTCCAGCGTAATTGCTAAGGGCATTTTGGACATATGAACTCATATTTGTTAAGTTCTGGTCACTCATAGATTGGCTTAATTCATCATAATTATCAATAAATATTAAGCCAATTGCTAATCTCTCCTGTTTATACTTTTCCTCAATATTGGCATAGCGCGTAATATCAAGTAAATATACGACACCCAAGTCATCTTGGACAACCATTTCAAACTTTCGGTCGCCCCATTTAATAATTTTATTTTGATTGCTATTTGACTTAATAGCATCATCAACATATTTAGCTAACTCTTTATCTACTGAGGAGATAGAAGAGCCAATAATATCTTTACCATGCAAATACATTTGCAGATAAGGATTAATCCATTGAATTTGTCGATCTTTATCATAAAGCATAATTCCGAGAGGCATTTTAATCATAGCCTCTTGTTCCCCACGCTTTATGCGGTATGAAAGATTAGCAGCATAATTATTAGTATTCCCAGCTAGAACATAAATTCCATATATTACAAAAATAATTGTTAAGATGAACAGCAGCACCATAGCAAGTCCAAAAAGTGGACTAATTAATGTCCCAATAATTGCTCCTAATAAGGATAAAACAAGGACAATAATCAATGATGCTGTTAAACGTGTATCTTTAACAAATTCAGGCAATTCTAATTTGCGTAAAAAGCCTTTCATTGAAATTCCTTCCTGTTTATAGCATTAATATCATCAAAAATAATATACTGCATCACTTTATATTATACATCAAAAAATGCTTGCTTATCATCTAAGCTAAGCAAGCATCAGAGCATGTTATGTCGACGTAAATACCAAAGCAAAATTGCCATTACAATAATCGAACCTACAGTAATTATCACCCAGTCAAATGGATTATGAAAAATAGGCAAATCAACATTCATCCCAAAGAATCCTGTTACAATAGTTGGAATTGTTAAAAGAAGTGACCACACAGTCAAAAACTGCATAGTATTGTTCAAGTTATTATTCAAAATGTTGTTGGACGTCTTAGAAATTTCTTCAGTCACTTCACTATATATTTTGATCATCTGTGAAGATTGCTGAACTTCAATGATAATATCGTCACACATTTCCTCTTCAGAAGCATTCATATGAAGTCCTGATTTTTTGTTTTTTAGACTTTCAAGCATCATTAGATTAGTTCTAATTGAGCTAGATAAGTAAACCAAACTTTTTTCAACTTGTGATAATTCTTGTAAGTCTTTATTATGAATTCGCTCACTTAAGTTATTATCTAAAACTAATCGTTGACTGTTTAGCTGGCTAAGTGCCCGTTGAAAGTATTTAGTAACGGCAAAAAGAATAGCAAAAATCAATTCTTTTTCACTATGAATATGCTCATCGGGGCGTTGCCTAAATTCTTCAATCATATAAGTTGTATCAGGGGAATGAACAGTAAAAAGTGTATGATCGACCATTAAAAACTTAATTGGTAAAGTCGTAAAATGATCTGCATCAGCTGTTGGCCAAACTGGAACATCGTAAACCAACAAATCACTGTTAGTAATATAATCATGATCAAAGTGAGGACGTTCGTGAAGGTCAGTAATATAAGAGATAATTTCTGATGTCAAATCAAAATCATCTTTTAATAGTCTAATATCATGATCGTCACAGTTATAAATATCGTACCATTTGTAGTCAAAATCGATGTTTCCGGCTAGTTTTTGCTTAATAATCATGACAATCCCTCCATTTACTTCTTTTATAATACCGCAAAAAACAAAATAAAAAGAGTAGCATAAGCTACTCTTTTTATTATTTGTGATCTGTTATTAGTCTTCTGCGACGAATGGCAATAAGCCCATAACACGAGCTCTCTTAATAGCAACAGTCAACTTACGTTGATTCTTTGCGCTAGTGCCAGTGACACGACGTGGTAAGATCTTACCTCTTTCAGAGATAAAACGTTTCAACAAATCAACATCCTTGTAGTCGATGTAGTCAATGTGGTTAGCTGCAATAAAGTCAACCTTACGACGACGACGGCCACCTCTTCTTTGTTGAGCCATATCAAAGATCCTTTCTAATTAAAATTAAAATGGGAGATCATCATCTGAGATATCAATTGTGCTACCTGAATCTGCAAATGGATCTTGGGGTTTATTGCTTTCTCCACTAGCAGGAGCATTGTTCATGCTTGGTGCACTTGATCCACCAAAGTTATTGGTACTTGGAGCATTTCCTCCTTGGGGAGCAAAATTGCCACCATTAGTCTGACGATTTTCACGATCACGACGTGATTCTAGTAAAGAGAAATTATCAACAATGACTTCAGTCACGTATACTCTCTTACCGTCTTTATCATCGTACGTTCTAGTTTGAATCCGACCTTGAATACCAACTAATGAACCTTTTGAAGTAAAGTTAGCAAAATTTTCTGCTGCTTTACGCCAAATTACACAGTTGATGAAATCAGCACCACGTTCACCTTGACTATTGGTATATTGACGGTCAACAGCTAGAGTAAACGTAGCAACTGAGATTCCACTCCCGGTTGTACGTAAATCAGGATCACGTGTTAAACGGCCAACAAGTACAACATTATTAATCATACTTTTGTCCCCTTCCTAATTCACGAAAACAAATTACTTGTCTAATTTTACAGTCATTGAACGTAAAATTTGGTTATCAATACGAGAAAGACGACCAAATTCATCAACTGGTTCAGAGTTTTCTGCAATGAAAGTCATAATGTGATAAGTACCTTCACGGTATTTTTCAATTTCGTATGCGAAACGTCTCTTACCCCAATCTTTAGATTCAAGTTCTTCAGCACCGTTGTCAGTAACAACTTTATCGAAACGATCGATCAATGCTTTCTTTGAATCTTCGTCAATATCAGGCTTGATGATGTAAGTAACTTCGTACTTAGTTTTTGCCATAATAATTGCACCTCCTCTTGGACTAAATGGTTCTTGTTAAAATCAAGAACAAGGAGTAATGAATAATATTACTCACAATGCTTGATTTTATCACATAAATAAAAAATTACCAAATATTTTTTCACGTGATCCTGAGTTTCATTACTCAATTATTATTACGCAAAAAATTTGGTAATTTTT
>DBFNNF010000365.1:0-3981 GCA_048407585.1 Lactobacillus johnsonii
TTAACCTATGATAATTATCTAGATTTAGAGACAATTTCCCTAAAATTAGGTTTACACTTTCATGCATCAGCACCAGATAGAATCTATACTGCAGATCGAGATATTGGCGACTATACTTTGTATGAGGCTAACTTAGTTAATTTAGGTATTTCTTACCGTACACCAGCTGAAATGAAAGATATTCCAATTATTAAGTGTATGTATGTAGATCGGCAAGATTTGTTAGATCAAAAAATTGCTGATCATAGACCTTTTGCCCATCTAGATGATGAAATTACTTTCACTAAAACAGCACCTTTTTATTATGAAGCAAATCCTAAAGGCGTTTCTAAGGGAAATGCTTTGAAATTTCTTTGTCAAAGGTTGAATTTAAGTAGTGAGAATTTAATGGCTATTGGAGACGAAGAAAATGATCTAAGTATGATTAAATTTGCAGGGGTTGGAGTAGCAATGGGTAATGCAGTGCCAGCCGTGAAAGAAGCAGCTCAAAGAGTAACAGGTGATTGTGATCACGATGGTGTAGCAGAGGCAATTGAAAAAATTTTATAAGTAAAATAATAAGGCTTTTGGATTAAGTTCCAAAAGCCTTATTTAATTTGTTAACGATGTTTAGGTGGCATCTTTAATCTTCTCTGTCTAAATAGTTCCATTATTAGTTGGAAGAGACCATAGATAATTAATAAAATTCCCAAAATAATGACTGCTTGGCGACTGAAGTAATTAGGATTTACAATTACAATAACGCCAGCTGCGAAAGCAATTAAACTTTCAACCACATCAATGATATTTTTGAAAATTCCATTTTTCTTGTTTTTAACAATTACATTCCGTAATCTTACATATGCAAACCCGATCAAGAAGATGCCTAAAACATAGTGAGCTAAGAAAGCTAATAAACGGTTATTAGAAATAATTGCGACAGCTAAGCCAAAAACAATGAGATAAGTAATGATAAAGAATCGCTTTGATTTAGGCACTAAATGGGAGTTAGCAGCTGTAACAATATGATAGCCACTCCATCCAATACAAAAGACTCCAACTATTCCTCCAAATGCCCGATAGGCATAATCTGGAATCATCAGGTCTACAATACCAAGAATAATTAACACCCAGCCAATAATTGAATTGGGATTTATAAATAATTTTTCTAGATGAGTTGCTTTAATACTGCGCCAGATGGTTTCCCATAAACTTCCGAGAACAAATCGCGTTCTTCTAGATGAATTAGTAAGAGAGAAAAGAATAGCGCCAAAACCACCAAAACCATTTTTATTAAGTTCTGTAATTTTTGTTGCTCCACTAGCTGCAAAAGCATTAAATAGATCATTTGTTAGGGCTTCACGTTCTTGAAGATTTGCTTCACCAATCCATTGATTTATGATTTGATTATATATTTTAGAAGTTGGATTACGGTGAGCTTTAGTAATAAAGTGCGAACCTGATACTTCCCAGCTCATTGGATCATGTTGAGCTAGCTTTGGACGATCGCTAACTAAAATTGTTGGAGTGATGTTTTCTGGTTCAAAAAGCCGGCCAATAATACTAAATTCAGGCACATAACGTTTTAATTTATCAGTAACGCCATCAACTTGAGTACTAAGTCCTGGACTATCAAAGGTATAAATAGTTTTGATCTGATTTTTTAAGTCATCAGGTAGGTTAACTGCTGCATATTCAGCAAGATTACCGCCTTTGGAGTGACCAGCTAAGCTATAGACTTGCTTAGTAGTCTTTAAAATATTTGTAAGATAGTTTAAAGCATATTTTTGTGCACCGGTTGTTCTAAAACTAATTTCAAAATCTTCTTTCCAGCCAACTAAGCTATCATCTGTTCCTCGAAATGAAATAAAATTAGTATCATTATCAAGACTAATTTTGATTGCAGAAAATTGTATCCGATCTGTAAGAATATCTACAAAGTAAGACAATTTTGCATCCCCAAAACGAACAGAATTTGCCATTAATTTAAGAAGATCGCGATATTTATAGTGATCTAGATTCGGGTTAGATGAATTAAAATATTTCTCGGCGGCTTCTTTTATTGAAATTTCTTTATTATAATCAGGGACAATCCCATCAAGATGAATATAAGAAAACGTGGCAATTACTAATGCATCAACTTCGTCAAAGGGTCGTGCAGAAAGGGAAATATCGCCACGCCATTTTATGTAAGACAAAATATTATTTGTATCCATATTTCATCCATCCTTTCTGCCAATTACAATTATTATATAGATAAATGTTGTAGTTTTTATTAACGAATTGCTAATAAAAAAGAAAATCACTTGCTCTCCTTAAGTCTACCACATGCTAAATGAGGCGATTAATTAACTTGTGGTATTGATAGATATTTGTAGCCAGTTTGAAATTAAAGAAAATTTTATTAATAAAAATATCTGGAAATAAAAGAAAGAGACTGATTAAATATAAAAATCAGTCTCTTTTTAAATTAACTATATGATGATAATCTTATTTAGATTTAACTGTTAAATTTTTTACCCCACGCCCATGGATCTTCATGCCAGGTTTTTAAAATGTCATATTGGTCACTGGTAATATGTCCGGATTCATTTTCTTTTTTAAGTAATTCAGGATAAGAAAGAAGGGGAGTATATTTTACATTTGCCTCTTTAAAGTTTTCTTTTGCATCTGGCAAATAATAAGTGAAGATTGAAGCAACTCCAGCTACTTTTCCGCCATCTTTTTCAGTAGCCTTAACTGCGTTTAAAACTGATCCACCAGTGGTAATGAGATCGTCAATTAAGACAATTTGATCATTTTCTGAAAAACGACCTTCGATTTGACGGCCTTTACCGTGATCTTTAGGTTTTGGACGAACATAAATCATTGGCAGATGTAATTTTTCGGCAACTAAAGCAGCATGAGGAATACCAGCAGTTGCAACTCCGCCAATAATTGTTGCTTGAGGAAATTCTGCCGCAATTAGGTTGGCTAGGTCACTAGCAATCATATCACGCAGGTCTGGATAAGAAACAGTTAACCGAAGATCAGTATAGATTGGTGAAAGCATTCCACTTGCATAAGTGAAAGGTTTATCAGGAGAAATAGTAATAATTTTTTCTTTGATTAATTGGCTAATAATTTGATCTTTATGCATGTTAGTTGAACTCCTTTTTAATTGCTTCATATGCGGCTTCTGGATCAGTAGCTAAAGTAATTGGCCGACCAACAACAATTGCTGTTGAACCCCATTCTTTGGCTTGAAGTGGGGTAGCTACGCGTGATTGATCATCTTTTGCATTACCAGATGGTCTAATTCCAGGAGTTACGTACAAAAAGTCTTCTCCAACTTTTTGACGTAAATTTTTAACTTCGAGCGGAGAACAAATTACACCGTCTGCACCTGCTTTTTTAGCTGTTGTAGCTAAGCTTAATACTTGATCATTCATCGATAAATTGCAATTTTGCTCATAATGTAGAACTTCGTCTGAAATAGAAGTTAATTCAGTTACAGCTAGTAATTTGGGAACATTTTTATCAATCGGAGTTCCCGCAACTAACCCATCTTTTGCGGCCTTAATCATTTGACTGCCGCCAAGAGCGTGGACCGTCGTATAGGTGATGCCTAAGCGAGCTAATGCTTTTGCGCCATTATAGACTGTATTAGGAATATCGTTCATTTTTAAGTCTAAAAAGATTTGATAACCTTGTTCTGATAATTGTTTTACGATTTTCGGGCCTTCGTTAAAGAAGAGTTCCATCCCGATCTTAATAAAAACATTTTCAGGTTTACCTAATTTCGGTAATAGTTCATTTAATTTCTTTTCATTGTCTAAATCTAAGGCAACAATAACAGGTCTACTCATTTTTCCTCCATCAAAAAAGTCTATACCGAGCGCAGAGAGACACTAGGTATAGACTTTCCCAGATAATTTAAGCCAATAATTCTAACTTGCGGTCTCTCTGTACCGTTTAAAGTTTAATCAAAATGAAGTTTAGCATCTTCGAGAAAGAATTACA
>DBFNNF010000366.1:0-5507 GCA_048407585.1 Lactobacillus johnsonii
TAAAAAATTCATCAGCTTTACTTTTGCCACTAGCAATTCCACCAGTTAAACCTAAAAAATATGTCATTTGTATAGCACCTGACAATGCGGACAAAAAGTTGTGCCGCGTCCATTTACTTTAATTTTCTCTAGAATAGTGCCGCAATTATTACACTCTTCACCCGCATGACCGTAAACCTGGAGCATATTTTGATAGCCGCCTATATCACCATTAGCATCCAAATAAGTATGTACCGTAGTACCACGCTCTTTAGTTGCAACAGTAATCGTATGATTTATATTGTGATATAAATCTACTATCTTGTCAGCAGGAATTGACTTAGCACTACTTAAGGGATGAATTTTACTCTGCCACAGCACTTCATCAACATAAATATTTCCTAAACCGCAAACTACGGTTTGATCTAAAAGAGTGTTCTTAATATTTTTCTTCTTTCGACTTAGAGCATTGATAAAGTATTCTACACTAAACTCTTTGGTATTTGGTTCAGGGCCAAGGTGACGAATTCCAGTTGTCTGCTTTTCTGTGCCGGTTTCTACTAGATGCATTCTTCCGAATTTACGTACATCAGCATAGCGCAGAGCAGTTCCATCAGTAAAGACAAATTCCACATGCTCGTGCTTTCCTTTGGGCTGATCAGGAGTTACTAAATGATATTTTCCTTCCATTCGCAAATGGGAAACCATAGTCAGGTCATCGCTAAATCTAAATAGTAAATACTTGCCATAACGATCAATTTTCAAAATTTTTTTACTCGTTAATTTTTCAACGAATTCGTCAGGATCATTAACTATAATCTTTGGATACCAAATAATAATTTTAGCAATTGTTTTTCCTTTAACTAAAGGAGTTAGCGTCCTTCTAACTGTCTCTACCTCTGGCATTTCTGGCATTGTCTCACCTACTTACTGTTTATTTTGCATCGTACCAATTATGTCCCCAATTTGAATCTGCAATTAGTGGAACATCTAATTTGACAGCTGACTGCATAACCTCTGGAACAATTTTCTTAATTGTATCTAATTCATCTTTTGGCACATCAAAAATCAATTCATCGTGTACTTGTAAGACCATTTTAGTCTTTAAATGTAGTTCATCAAGTTTTTTCTGCATATTAATCATAGCAATCTTAATAATATCAGCTGCTGATCCTTGAATTGGAGAATTAATTGCAGTTCTTTCCGCAAAACTTCTAACATTGAAATTCTTTGAATGAATATCTGGTAAATACCGTCTTCTATGCATAATTGTTTCTGCATAGCCGTTCTCACGAGCTTTTTTAATTGCTTCATCCATATAATTTTTAATTTGAGGATATTGTTCAAAGTAATTTTCAATAAAAGTTTTAGCTTGTTTACGGCTAATGCCTAAGTTTTTGGACAAGCCATAGTCTGAAATACCATAAACGATACCAAAATTAACAGCCTTAGCATGTCTACGCATTAATGGCGTTACTTCATCAGGTGAGTCCAAGTGGAAAATCTTCATTGCAGTGTGGGCATGAATATCATAGCCCGACTTAAATGCTTCTTGCATATGTTCATCTCCAGAAACATGAGCTAGCACTCTTAGTTCAACCTGAGAATAATCACAAGAGAAAATATAACCATCTTTTGTTGAAGGGACAAAAGCTTTTCTAATCTGTTTTCCTTCATCAGTTCTAGTTGGAATATTTTGCAAATTAGGATCAACTGAAGAAAGACGACCGGTAGCTGTCAAAGTCTGTAAATAACGAGTATGTATTCTTCCATCAGGCTGAATACATTCAAGCAAGCCCTTAACATAAGTGTTTTGAATTTTAGCAATTTGGCGATAGTCCAAAATTTCTGAAACAATCGGGCTCTTCATTTTTAACTGTTCTAACACTTCTACAGATGTTGAATACCCAGTCTTAGTCTTCTTAATTGGGGGTAAACCTAATTTTTCAAATAGGATATGCCCCAACTGCTTAGGTGAATTCAAATTAAACTCTTCACCAGCCTGTTGATAAATCTTATGTTCTAGTTCTTGTAACTTAACTGCAAAATCATTACCTAATTGATTCAAAACGGATGCTTCAACCTTGATTCCAGTAATTTCCATCTTTGCTAAGACGAAAGCCACTGGAATTTCAATTGTTTCATATAAATCATCTTGTTCATGATCTTTTAGTTTTTCAAGAAGTGGAGTCTTTAATTTTTCAATTACGGCAACTTTAGCTGCTAAATGTTCAAAGAATTCATTATCGTCAGGTACAGCTTGTTTTTTACCTTTTCCGTAAACTTCTAAATCAGTCTTTACAGAATAATCGTCGTATAAATGAGCTACTTCGCCAAGATCATTCGAATTATTTTCATTATTAACTAAATATGAAGCAAGAAGCATATCATAGTCTAGACCTTCTGCCTTGAGATCTAGTCGATGTAAACCTACATAAGTTCTTTTAATATCAAAAACATTTTTCTTAATTGTCTTATCTTCCAGCATTTGGCGAAGCGGATTTTCTTGCAACAAAATTGGATCTTTAGATACATAAATCTTATTACCAACTTTTAGAGAAAAGCCTTCAATTGGAGCTAGATGATAATTATCACCTAGCATTGCTAAATAAAAAGTTACTTCTTTTTCACTGATTTTATCTAGTTCAACGATATTTTCCTTAGTTAATTCAAGATATTCATATTTTTCAATCTCTTGTTCACTACTCGTCGTACCCGTGCTACCTAATTCTGCTAAAAATTTCTTAAATCCTAAACGTTCATACAAATTACGCAAGTCTTCAATATTTGGTTCTTGTAATTTAGTATCAGCCAGAGTTACTTCTACTGGCGAATCACGATCAATAGTGGCTAACTTTTTAGCTAAAAAGGCCTTATCTTTATCATTAATTAGATTCTCTTTTAGCTTAGACTTTTTCATTTCGTCTACATGTTCATAGAGTTCTTCAATAGAACCATATTTTTGAATTAGCCGGGATGCAGTTTTTGGGCCAACCTTAGTTACACCAGGATAATTATCTGAATTATCCCCCATCAAGGCTTTCATATCAATGAATTCAGTTGGAGTAACCCCATTAACTTCTTTCATATGGTCTGGAGTATATGCTTCTGTATCGCCAACTCCATTTTTAGTAATTAAAACTGTAGTTTTATCAGATGCAAGCTGAGTTAAATCTCTGTCTCCAGTCACAATATCAACTGTATAGCCCGCATCTTCTCCCATCTTAGAAAGTGTTCCAATAATATCATCAGCTTCATAATTCTTTAGCTCATAACTCTTTATTCCTAAGTCCTTAAGCATTTCACGAATTACCGGAAGTTGCTCTGACAATTCACTCGGTGTTTTTTGGCGACCACCTTTATAATCTTGATACATCTCAGTTCTAAAAGTAACTTTTCCTGCATCAAAAGCAACTAAAACATTAGTTGGATTAGTCTGCTTCATGATTGCGTCAAGCATATTTTTAAAAGTAAAAATTGCATTTGTATGCAATCCATCTGGACTAGTAAAACGATCAAGCTGACGGTATAAAGCATAAAAGGCACGAAAGGCCACAGAGTTGCCGTCAATTAAAAGTAATTTCTTTTGTGCCATATTTTTCTCCTTAAATAAAAAACTGTCAAATTAGTCTCTTAACTATTTTAACAGTTTTTCTTCTATGATTTAATTATCTACTTTGCTTTAGTTTTCTTAGTTGTTTGCGTAAATTTAAAAAATAATGTAATTACAATTATCACCAAAACTAATAAGAAAATATACGCCATATGAGTTCCATAAATAGTTGCTTTGACAGATTTAGAACCTGCTTCCCTTTGAGCAAATGCAACAAAGGCAGCTGTGGTTGCCGTTCCTACTGCTCCGGCAAATTCTTGTAACGTATTTAAAATTGCGTTCCCCTGTGTTACCGTATCTTTTTCTAAATAATTTAAAGCAGTTGTCATTACGCACCCCATAACCATTCCCATTCCACCCATATAAGCCATGTAGATGATTAGAATGCAGAAGTTGCTCAAATATTGCGTGAATAAAGTAAATACAACTAATTCTAATAACATGAAGCATGAACCAACTAAAATCGGTTTTCTCGCTCCATACTTATCAAGCAAGTTTCCACCTATTGGAGCTAAGATTGCACCGGCAAATCCTGCAGGCAATACTACTAACCCTGCAATTAAAGCAGAATTTCTATTAACTAATTGAATATAATTTGGTAGTAAAAATGCATTACCCAAAGAAATAATTTGGATTAAAAAGAAAGCTAAAGCATGTGCCGCAAAAAATTTGTTTTTAAATAATTTTAGGTCTAAAACCGGATCATTTATTTTACTTGAACGATAGATCAGCAAGCCTAAAGCTATAAGTGAGATTAAAATAGCTCCAAAACAGTCTATTCTCCAGTAATCACCAGTACTCAAGTTACTAAACCCTAAAATCATTCCCACAAAAAATATTGCAATAAGAACAATGCTCAAATAATCAAACTTAATCTTTCTAAGGGATGATTTTTGTTTAATTCCACTAACTCCTAGAATCAAAGAAAGCAGAATAAATGGAATCATGACATAAAAAATCCATCGCCATCCGAGATGTGTTACGACCATACCACCAAAAGTTGGACCAAGAGCTGGTGCAATTCCTGTAATCATATTTCCAACTCCCATCATCATTCCTATTCTACTTTTTGGTACTTGTTCCATGATGATGTTAAACATAAGTGGTAGAGCAATTCCTGTTCCCAGTCCTTCAACGACTCTTCCTAAAAGAAGAACCTCAAAGTTTGGTGCACATGCACCAATTATCAAACCACCTAAATAAAATAAATTGGCTGTGATAAAAAGATGCTTAATTTTAAAATTAGCTTTCAAATTAGCCGATAAAGGCACAATTATTGAAATAGTTAACAAATAAATAGATGTTAACCATTGAACCGTACTAGTTGTTAAGTTAAATTCTTTCATCAAAGTTGGGAAGGCGATATTCATCGAGGTTTCAATAATGACCCCGCTAAAAGATAGAATTCCTGTCGCAAAAATTGATGCAATAACATTTCCTGGTATCTTCTCTTTAGTCATTTGCCCGACCATCCCTTATATCCTGTAAAAATGAAGTAATTATGTCTATTTCTGCACTTGATAAATTACGTACGACTTCTTCATTATCTTGTTTCATATATTGTTTAATTTTAGGTACTAATTTCAGAGATTTTTCTGTTAATTGCGCCCGCTTTTTTCGTTTATCTTTATCATCATTGATTCTGATAATTAATCCCCGTTTTTCCATGCGTTGAAGCATGATTGTCGTTGTTGATCTTTGAATATTAAATTCATGTTCAATTTCATTTTGTGAGGCAACATAATTTTTATGATTGGACAAAAAGTCAATCACTGACATCTGTACACCAGTTATTTTTAACTGACTAGCAAATAATTCTCTTTCTCGATCAATTTGAGCAGTTGCTTGCTTGATTAATTTCTTAAGTGGTTCCATCATTTTCATCTCCAATTTAACTAACTAATTAATAAATTAT
>DBFNNF010000367.1:0-5032 GCA_048407585.1 Lactobacillus johnsonii
CATTTTCTGATACAGTATTCATGAACTTGGATGGAGGAAATAACAAAATGTTTGAAATATTTTTCTTTGTTAATCCGATTGGGATTAACTGTTATCAAAATGAGCAGGAAATAATTGCTGCAGTCAGTGGTTACAATCAAAATATTTCTTACCACTTTATTCCCATGACTACTATGAACACAATTCGTAACGATATCAAAGCTAGACATCTTTCTTTAAATAATGTCGAAGTCTTTAACACTTTTAGTCAAAGTGCTTATAACGCAACTAAAGATTATCACACCCTAAAATTAATTGTCGGCAATAAAAAAGCTAGACAATATATCATTAATTTGCAGCATGCGATTAATGATATGAATAAAACTTATTCTCCAGAGCTCGTTACTGAAATTCTAAATTCTTTAGATGTTTCAATAAAAAACTTCAAAAAGAATCGAGAATCAAACTACATAAAGCTCTCAATGGATAAAGATTTAAAACTCGCTGACGACTTAAATGTTGTCACTACTCCTACGACCATCATTTTTAACTATGATGATGATCGAGGAGATTCTGGTATGATGATCGAAGGTTGTGCAAATCGTGAAGAAATTGAGTCTGCAATCATTGGGGATAAACAGACTAGTAGTGATAATAGTTTACGCTTGTTATAATTCAATTACGCTAGATGATTTTTTGAATCATCTAGCTTTTTTTGTAGATAAGTTATTATTGGACTCTTTTCCCTAGGCCCTCTCAATTCTAAAAATAACTCATCAGGTATATCTTCTATTGAAGAGTGCAATTGGTATAACAAAGAAGCAACCTCTAACCCTAGTTTGCTTTTCTGGGTAAGTTGTTTCTGTAAATATCTTTTTTGATCTTGAATAGAAGTATACTTTATATTTCGTCGATTAGCTGGAACAAAATTAAATAAATTTGCAATTCCCTTCTCATCTAAAGAAAAATATTTTATCTCATAACTTATTTCTGAACTAAGGGCAGCCTTTAAAATATTATATTTTAACGTAATTACACAACTAAATGGGTTAATTTCTAAATAATACCATTCCCATTTTGGGCTATACCTTAAAAATATTTCTTTTGAACGATTAAGTTTATTTTTTAAATAATGCCTCTGCCCCACAATCCAAATATCTTTTATAGATAATTTTTCATATAAACTATGTCTATGATTAAATTCGGTCTCACTTAACGGTGCACACTGCACTTCAAAAGCTAATTTATTTTCTACTAATACATCAGCTCTCAATTGTTGATCAAGTAAGGGAACCTCAACTTCTGCATTAATTCCATTTGCTTTCAGTGCAGTACATAAAAGTTGCTTTGATTGATAATGTTCTTCTTTTTCTCCCGTTCCTTTTACTTGATAGAAATGTTTAAAAAATGGTAGCTTTTCTTGAGATAAAATCAAAATCATTCGTTTCCTACAAGATGGACAAATATAATAATCTTGATTCAACTTCTTAAATCCTTTGTTAACTTGTTCTGCTTCGTTGATTGCTAAGACTAATTTTTTATTTAAAATAGCCGCGTACATTTTATCGCCCAATATTATATACGCAAAAAAGAGAGATGATTTTTTTCATCTCTCTTTTTTAATCGAAATATTCTCTTATATTCCCTAATGCATCTTGTCCAATTAAGCACTTAGCATTTTTCTTTATTCTTTGGAATTGCTTTTCAGTCATTCCATTTCCGTATTCATTAGCAATTACCCAAGTATCTTCGGGTTTCAATTCTACATAATTATCATCTAAATAGGCTAAATCTAGATAGTATTCATGATGATAGGTATATAAACTGGAGGCTAATCCTTCAACCTTTAAAGCATCGGCTAAGGCTGCAACTAAATCAATGCTATCCAGCTTAAAGACGCGACGATTATCACTGACTAATTTTTCACGATCATCATTAATTTCAGTTTTACGCTGATCATCGTCTCCAGCCCCTAATCCCTTTAAAAGATCTCGTAATTGATCATTCGGATTGTTACTACTATCATCATCACCATCAGGTACTTTTGAAATAAGTAATTCTAATCCAGAACTACTTGGCATCACCTGAAAAGTAACGGGATCTCCTTTAGCAAAAGTATGATCTGTGTCGACTTCACTTAAAATTTGATAGAAGAAATGTTGAATTTGACTTTTGTTTCCTAACAAGTCGAGCATTGTTATTCCGCGTTCTTTAAGTTCATCTGCGTCCATTGTTACACGAATGGTATTTTCACTTATTCTGTGTACTTCCACTTATTATCACCTCGAAGTCTCTATCTTTAATACATTGTAACCTATTTTCCTACTCATATAAAAACGCTAGCTTAAAAAAGCTAACGTTTTTACAATTTTTAATTAAAAATCAGCAGTCATTGCTTGGATCTCTTCAAGTTCTAAGCGACGAACTTTACGAGGAAGAAATCTTCTAATCTCATCTTCGTTGTAGCCTACCTGTAAACGTCTATCATCCATAATGATTGGACGTCTTAATAGACTAGGATTCTTTTCAACAAGATCAATCAGTTGATCAATTGATAAATCATCTAAATTAATCTTTAAATTTTGGAAAGTACGAGAACGAGTAGAAATAATTTCTTCTGTACCGTTTTCAGTCATTCGTAAAACTTGCATGATTTCTTCTTTATTTAACGGATTGGCGAAAATATTTCTTTCCTTAAATGAAATATCGTGTTCCTTCAACCATGCTTTCGCCTTACGACATGAAGTACAACTTGGTGATGTATATAAATTTAACACTTAACTCCACACTCCTTTGCGTGTAGAAAAATAACTACTGTTCCACTTACGTAAGACATTGTATCACAAATACTTGTCTTTTATAAGTTGTAATCAAATTTCTTTTATTAGCTTACATAGTATACTTTAGCAACAAATATTGAAGTTTGTGTGAAGTTCTAACAAAAAAAGAGTACTTTTAGTACTCTTTTTTCTAATCAAGAATATTAAGTTTCTTCATAGTTTCTTCAACTAATTTCTTGTTTTCATCAGCAGTTTCTGAAACAAAACAAGCTTTATTTGCTAATTCTTTAATATCTTCAGTATTGATCTTCTTCATCAAACTTCTGATACGTAAGATTGAAGTTGCACTCATTGAGTATTCATCAAGTCCCATTGACAAAAGAATTGGGAACATAATGTCATCACCTGCAGCTTCACCACACATACCACACCAAATACCATTTTCATGAGCACCATCAATAGTGTGCTTAATCAAACGTAAAACAGATGGATTGTATGGTTGGTAAAGATAAGAAACGTTATCATTACCACGATCAGCAGCCATAGTATATTGGATTAAGTCGTTAGTTCCAATTGAGAAGAAATCAACTTCTTTAGCAAATTGATCAGCTAAGACAGCAGCAGCTGGAACTTCGATCATCATACCAACTTGTAAGTCATCACCGATCTTAACGCCTTCTTTAGCAAGTTTATCTTTTTCTTCAGCTAAGATTTTCTTTGCTTCACGTAATTCTGCTAAAGTACCAATCATTGGGAACATAATTCCTAATGGACCATATGCAGAGGCACGAAGTAAAGCTCTTAATTGCGTTCTAAAGATATCCTTGTATTGCATTGAAAGACGGATAGCACGAACACCTAAGAATGGGTTCATTTCTTCTGGAAGATCCCAGTAATCTAAGTGCTTGTCTCCACCAATATCACAAGTTCTAATGATAGTTTGCTTACCATCCATGTCTTCGATAACTTTCTTGTAAGCATCAAATTGAGCTTCTTCGGATGGGAAATCTTTTGAATCCATGTATAAGAATTCAGTTCTGTACAAACCAATTGCTTCAGCACCGTTTTCTTTTACACCCTTCATATCATTAGGAGTACCAATGTTAGCAGCGATAATAAATTTCTTACCATTTGCAGTTACAGATGGTTCATTCTTTAGCTTCTTCCATTCTTCCTTTTGCTTAGCGAAGGCTTCACCTTTCTTAGTGTATTCTTCGATTTGAGCATCAGTTGGATTAATGATAGCATCGCCGTCTAAACCATCGGCAATAAGCATATCGCCATCTTTAACATCTTTAGTAATAGTTTCAGTACCAACAACAGCTGGAATTTCCAATGAACGAGCCATGATTGCTGAGTGAGCAGTTCTACCACCAACATCAGTTACAAATCCCTTAACGTACTTCTTGTTAAGTTGAGCTGTATCACTTGGTGTTAAATCGTAGGCTACTACTACAACTTCATGGTCAATAGCTGCAGGATCTGGCAATTTCTTACCAAGAAGATGTGCCATAAGACGCTTTGAAACATCGCGTACATCAGCTGCACGTTCTTGCATATATGCATTGTCAGTCATACCTTCAAAAATAGTAATGAATTTTTGAGCAGTTTCATCTAATGCAGCTTCAGCATTAATTTTTTGATCTTTGATTTCTGTTTCAATGGCCCCAGTAAATTCTGGGTCGCTTAAGAATAGAAGGTGAGCATCAAAAACTTGTGCTTCTTCTGCTCCTAAACTTTCCTTAGCTTTATCACGAACTTTTTCAAGTTCTTTAGTTGATTCTTCAACAACTTTTTTAAAGCGAGCTACTTCAGCATCAACATCGCTAACTGAGGTTTTAGAAAACGAAAGGTCAGGTTCTACCAAAAGGTAGGCTGGTGCAACTGCAATACCATCACTGGCTGCAATTCCCTTTAAAGTTTTCGACATTATTCAGCTAAACCTTCCTTTTTCATAGTGTCAGCAATAGCTTCAATTGCTTCTTTAGCATCGTCACCATCAGCAGTAATAGTTACATCTGCACCTTGGCCAACACCTAAAGACATAACACCCATGATTGACTTCAAGTTTACTGATTTACCATTGTATTCCAAGTTAATATCTGAGTTAAACTTAGAAGCAGCTTGTACCAACAAAGTAGCTGGACGAGCATGAATACCAGTTTCAGCAATAATATGAAATTCGCGTTTTTCCATTTTAAATTATCTCCTTTAAAATCAAAAATAATCGGGAGTTTTATACCCACTCGTTTATTAGGTTATCATGTTTTTTA